>CALQJO020000032.1 GCA_943330915.2 Rhodoferax sp. OV413
CGATCCAGCATCGCACTATCCACCACCGTCGCCGAGATCCGATAGTGGTCATCCAACTCCTCCACCTGCTGATCCTGTGCCAGCGGCGCCTCTGTCAGATGAAAACCCGCCACCTTGCTGATACAGAAACTGAGTTTTACTCGCTGGCCGTCACCAAAACCAAAGCGGCCATCGTTGTCATATTGGATCAAATCAAAGTCGGCCGGTCTGATAAAGGTCAGAGAACTGCTCTCTACGTTGATAAACCGGTGCAGCGCCAGACTTCGTTCATTGTCATAACCTTCAAACCGGCACACCAGATACAGATGGACGCCCTGCTGCGCCAGCCCCAGCGGCATGACGCGCGCCTCGGTTTCCTTGCCACCGGCATTACGGTAGACAATGTTCAGCCAGAGATTGTTATACAGGGCATTGCTGATCTGTTGGAAAATTTCGTCATCCACATCCGGCGCCAGCAGCGGCTGATTGGTGCTGACCACCCTGACCTTTCTGAGCCACTGCTTCTCCAGCGTGACCTTGCCCGGATTCTGCAGATTGCTGCGCGCCTGCCGGAAGTAACTGTCCATGGACGACATCAACCTGGACGGCAGCAGGTGTCGCAAGTGCTGCTCTGCCAGCGCCAGCAGCAAGGACTCCTGCTGACTCATGCCCGGCAGCGACAGCCCCTTGGCTTTGACCTTCCAGCGATAACCATAGGGTTTGCCCCTGTCGTCGCACTCCACGTCAAAATGCTCGGTAATCTGCCGCAGGTGACGCTGGATGCTGCGCAGGTCGCGCTCATAACCCGCCGCAGCCAGCTGCCGCTGCAACTCCGGCGCAGTGATCTTGCTGTCCCTGGGAATGCGGCGCAGCAACTCGATGGTCAAATGCACCGTTTCCATACTGTCACGGCTTTTGGGCATGGGCTTCCTGCGGGCTGTGTCTTTAATAGCTAGTTGTTGTTATGACACTGTTTTTTGCTTTTGTCTGGATAGTACGCATCGGCAGCGGTCAGGGCAATGACCCAAGTGTACTATTGCAGCGGAGTGCGACGTGGGTTGTCGCTTGGGGTGGTGGAGATTGTGGCGAGCGAAAGCTGGGTGTCACTTAGGATTTTGTTGGGATGATTACCCCTATTCCTGATTCAGGATTTCAATATAGGCGCTACAGGCAAATACGCGGTTGCGTTTCAGTCCGGTGAGTTCACGCACCAGCGCCAGTTCGGGCTGCGTCAATTTATCCATGACTTTGCCTGCGGTGGCGGCGCTTATATTGCCGCGTTCTACGAGGGTGTTGATATTTGCAATGGGGTATTCAAAGAGCACGTCCAATACCTGTTGTCCAGATGAACGCCGACCGCTTCGACCTGAAGTAGGACGTGTCAGCGAAAGTGTGATTGTGGGAGCTTGCTTGCAAGCGAACATCGCCGGATTTCGATCCGGCCCCGGGAGGCGATCGAAGCTGTCTGACCACCTCGACACGCCACTGCCACAAAACTGCCACGCCGCTGTCACGCCGCTGTCACGCCGCCGTCACGATCCCGTAGTTAAAATTCGGCCGGTCTTAAATCCATCCGAGAAGCGGTGATCCCTGTCCCCATGAACAATCCCACATTTGCTCGTCGTCAGTTCCTCGCCTGGGGCTCCGTGGGCTTCTCTGCCTTTCTGCTCCAGGGCCTGCGTACGCCCTTGCTGGCTGCCGAAAACCACGCAATGCCCCTGTTCGCCAACCCTGAAGCGCTGGGTCAGCTTGGTGAGCCCGATGCCAATGGCCTGCGTCTGCTGCCCGGGTTCCAGTCGCGCATCATCGCCCGTTCGGGACAGCCGGTCATCGCGTCTTCCGCCTTTCGTCTGCATGCATCGCCCGACGGAGGCGCTACGTTTGCCACGCCCGATGGCGGGTGGGTCTATGTCTCCAACAGTGAAGTGAATACTGAGGAAGGCGGAGGCGGCGTTGGCGCAGTGCGCTTCAGCGCCAGTGGCGAAATTCAGGACGCCTATACCATTCTGACCGGCACCAACAACAATTGTGCCGGGGGTCAGACTCCCTGGCAGACCTGGCTGTCCTGCGAAGAAGTGGATCGCGGCCTGGTATGGGAGTGCGACCCGTTCGGCGTCAGGCCAGGGGAGGCACGCCCGGCGCTGGGCCTGTTCAAGCACGAGGCCGTGGCGGTTGACCCGGTGCACGGCCATCTCTATCTCACCGAAGACGAGCCCGATGGCTGTCTTTACCGCTTTGTGCCTGCGAATGCGCTGCCCGACTTGTCCGCCGGCACACTGCAGATTGCGGAGCTTGTGGCTACGGAAGGCGCCCGCCAGGTGGTCTGGCATGACGTGCCCGACCCCGCCGCCACCACCGAGCCCACGCGTGAGCAAGTGGACCAGGCGTCAAAGTTCAGCGGCGGCGAAGGCATCGCCTTTGCAGACGGCCTGATTTATTTCACCACCAAAGGTGACAACCGGGTATGGCGTCTGGATACCCGCAGCCAGCAGATCGATGTGCTGTACGACTTCATGCAGGCCACGGCACCCCACTTGAAAGGCGTCGACAACGTGACGATCACGGCCGCTGGCGATGTGCTGGTGGCAGAGGACGGCGGCGACATGCAGATCGTGTTGCTCGGCCCGGACGGCCTGGTGCTGCCCGTGGTCCAGGTCACAGGCCAGCCCTTGTCCGAGATCTGCGGGCCGGCATTCGACCCCTCGTTCCAGCGCTTGTACTTCTCTTCCCAGTCCGGCCCTAACGACAAGCCCGACGAAGGAATCATTTACGAAATCAGTGTCAGTCATCCATAACAACCCCACAGACTCCAGAGGAAACCTTATGAACAAATTCAGAACCCTGCTGCTGGGCGCCACCGTCCTGGGCGTGAGTGCAGGTGCCCAGGCGCAGCCAGCCACCCCCGAGATCACCGAGGTCAACGTCAGCATACGCCGCCCCATGGCGGAGAGCGTCGCGGCAGCGCTGGAGATTCAGCGCAATTCCGACTCCCTGGTCAGCGTTCTGTCGGCCGATGCCATCGGCAATCTGCCAGACCAGAACATCGCCTTCGCGGTGGGCCGACTCCCTGGCGTGGGCATCGAGCGCGATCAGGGCCAGGCGCGTTACGTGAACCTGCGCGGTGCTCCCAACTACTGGACCACGCTGTCTTTCGACGGACTGAGCATCGTCAGCCCGGAAGGCCGCGCCTCACGTTTTGACAACATTCCATCCGCCATTGCCAAACAGATCATCGTCCAGAAGGCCATCGTGCCCTCCATGGCCGGCACGACTGTGGCAGGCAACATCGACATCATTACCCGCACGGGCTTCGACAATCCCGGCCAGAAAATCACGGGCAAAGTGGGTGCTGGCCGCGTGGACCTGGGCGGCGGCGACGAGCTGGACACTGCCCTGACATACTCGAATGTGCTGCTGGACGGCAGCCTGGGCGTGCTGGCCCAGGGTTCTTATTACCAGCGTGAGATGGCGACTGACAACTGGGAAACCGACCCCTACCTGAGCAACAACTTTGCTCCCACCAAGCGCTTCGCCCGCGAGCACGAGAACAAGCACTACCGCCTGACCCGCGAGAACTACTCCGCGTCTCTGCGCTTTGACTACCGCCCGGATGACAACAACACGGTGTTCGTCAGCTCCATCTACACGATGTTCCATGACGATGAACTGCGCGACAACTTCATTGTGCGACTGGACCAGGGCACCGATGCCGCAGGGGCCGGCTATACCAGCGCGGGCTTCATCAATGCCAATAACCCGGTAACGGGCACCGTCTACGGCGCGCGCATCGATGCCCGTATCGACTACCGGGATACCGAAGAATATGCGTTCACCAATACGCTGGGTGGCGAGCATGCCCTGGACAGCTGGAATGTGTCCTGGCGCCTCAACCGCACCGAGACAGAGGATGGCCGCAATACTCCGGTCACAGCGGCTTTCGGCAGCCCTTCCAGCTTCGCGCTGCGTCCCACAGTGGACTACGACTTCCGCGATGGCGAAGAGAACACGCTGCGCTTCTACACCACCACTGGCGCGACCGCAGCACGGGTCAAGGGCCCGCAAAGCACCAATATTGAAGATTTCCAGTTTCCGATGCAGAGCATTGGCAATCTGGAAGGCGGCGATCTCACGATAGCAGATACGCTGAAGATCGATCTTGACTACGAGACAGTGTTCATGGGACTGCCAACCATCATGGAATTTGGCGGCCTGTACACCGAACGTACCAAGACCTCCGAGGAAGTGGCCTACCGCCGCACCTTCTCTACCGGCACCATCCCGACATGGGCCACCTTTGCCAGCGACCAGAGCTATCTGGGCGGGCAGGATCTGAACTACCGCTTCCGCTACACCAATCAGTCCTTTACCACCAATTACATGGACGAGCAGGTGCGCACCGGCGCCGCCACGCTGCAGGACACCCGCGGCAACTACTGGGAAGTCACTGAAGAAATCAAGGCCCTGTACGCCATGGCCACCAGCGATTTCAGCTGGGGCAATGTGGTGTACGGCGCACGCATCGAGCAGATCGCCAATACCGGTGAAGCCTTTGTGAATTTCCCCGCTGTAGGGACTACTGCGGCTGCGACACGACTGGTCGGTGTCAGCAGCGACGACACCATGGTATATCCCAGCGCGCACCTGAACTGGAATGTGTCGGAAGACGTCAAGGCCCGTTTCGGCATCACGACCTCTGCGTCGCGCCCTGACTTTGACGATCTGCGCCCCAATTTCACTGTCAACGATGCTGCGCAGACCATTTCCGGTGGCAATCCGGAAGCGAAGCCTGAAGAACAAACCGGCCTGGATGCCTACCTGGAGTGGTACATGCCTTCCGGCGACTTCTTCTCTGCGGGCGTGTTCTACAAGAGCCTGAGCGATGTGCTGGTGCGACAGTCCAATGTGTTCGGACTGGACACCCTGGACGTGGCCGGTCTTGATCGCTCCGGCTACATGCAGACTGCCATTGGCAATGCGGGCGAAGGCAATCTGCAGGGTGTTGAGCTGGCCTACGTGGCCTCAGCCGAGCGACTGGCACGCAGTATGGACATGCCCGAGTGGATGGAAGGCTTCGGCGTGAACCTGTCAGCGACCTTCTCTGACTCGGAAGTGGACACGGCGCCTGTGGCTGGCGTTCCTGTGCGTACCATCCGCGTGCCGGGCACGTCTGACGAGGTATACAACGTGCAGGCCACGTACGAAAAGTACGGCGTGACTGTGCGTCTGGCCTACCAGTACCGTACTGACTGGAGTCAGTCCATCGGCGACTACCGTGTGGTGAACGGCGTCCTCCTTCCCAGCGGCAACGGCGATATCTTCTGGGCTGCCGATGATGAAGTGGACTTGTCTGTGCGTTATCAGGTCAACGAGGCTTTCGAGGTGTTCTTCGATGCGGTGAACCTGACCGACTCTCTGGCCATTCGCTATGCGGACGACAGTGCCTTCCCGATCGAAGTGGAACGCTTCGGCCCACGCTACATTGGTGGTCTGCGCTTCAACTTCTGAGTGCTGTAACGCTCGACGATGGTGGAACGCCCGTATATTCTCAGAGCTCATACTGAGTCTATACGGGTAAACCACGAGCATATTGGCATTGAACGTCAACGGGGCGGTGCGTGAGGTGGACGTATAGCCATCCACCCCGCTCCTGTATGGACTGCGTAATGACCTGGCGTTGCGCGGGCCGCGCTTCGGCTGCGGCCTTGGGCAGTGCGGGGCCTGCACCGTGCTGATCGATGGGGCGGCAGTGCGTTCCTGCGTGCTGCCTGTCTCCGCTGTCAGCGGGGCGATGACGTAGGCTATGAAGGTGCTGTGTATGCATTGCAACATCAAGCTGGCCTCAGCATTCACCCGAGCGGTAAAACCGCCTTAAGCTTGCTCGGCAAAGCGCACTATCTACCCCTTGCAACCAAGCGTGTTTCACTGATGGGACATCAGGGGGAGCGCCTTCCCAGCTGGTTCCTCCAACACAAATGGCATGTTGATGTAGACTATTTCACCACGTCGAGCCTGCCAGCCCATGATGGTCTTACAACCATAGAAATAGACGGGTTTTCCATAAGAATCTCCAGCGCCCCCAGAGCGATGCTGGAATGCTTACTGCTATCAAAAAATTCAGCAGATTTTGTTGAGTGTTACCAACTGATGGAAGGCCTCAACAATCTGAAACCCTCAGCTGTACAAGAGCTGCTTGAAAAATGCACTTCAATAAAAGTAAAGCGGCTTTTTCTGTTTATGGCGGATAAGGCCGGACATGAATGGCTAGGCCATCTGGACATGGAAAAAGTAAACCTTGGTTCTGGCAAACGTAGCCTGGTTCACGATGGCGCCTACAACAGCAAGTATCACTTTTACTGAGCGTCTTGCCCGAAGTTGCCAAAGAGTCCTGCTTTGCATTGCATGGCGGTACTGCTTTAAATTTGTTTGTCCGAGAAATGCCCCGTCTTTCTGTTGATATTGATTTGACCTACCTGCCATTGGAAGACAGGCTGTCCACGCTAATCAAAATCAACACTGCACTTGATGAAATAAAAACAGGGTCCCTGCTGTGTTTGCTAAGTAGCGACAGGCCTATAAGTGAAGTACTGAACCCGAATCTCATAGACCAGCGACAAACGCTGGCCAACCACTTTGACGGTATGGCCACAGAGCCTTTCACTTACGATGATTTTGAGGCTACAAGGGCGCAACTGATTGGCAGTATTCGGGCAAGCCTTACCGCTGCCGACAAACAATTCCTGCTGAGCTTCAAAAACCTCAAGCCTGACTGGGGCATCCATAACTTTGAAATGTTCCCTGCCATTCAGTGGAAACTTCAGAATCTTCAGAAGCTAAAGGACCGCAATTCCGCAAAGCATTTAGAACTCTTGCAGAGACTGGAGCGACAAATTGCGTCGTATGAATCATGACAATGTGGCGGATGTGCATAGTTACCTGGAGGGCATCGATGTATTGGTCGGCACTTCCATGGGTGGTTTTCTGGTGTCGCGTTTGTCTGCTGACATTGGCAAACCCTACATTGCCATCAACCCTGTGATGGATGTTGCCGCCACACTCAACAAGCATCTGGGCACACATCAGGATCACTTTGGTAGGCCATTTACGCTGACTGACCAAGTCGTTTCCAGCTATCCGGGGTTCCTGCCCTCACGCCATGGCATGGTGCTGCTGGATATGGCTGACGAGGTACTTGATTCAGCAGCGACGTATGAAAGGCTACATCAGCAAATGACTGTGCATGTGTTTGAGGGTGGCAATCATCGGTTTATGCATATGCACGAGTCTTTACCGTTGATTGGTGGTTTTTTGGGAGGATTACCCTATTCCTGATTCAGGATTTCAATATAGGCGCTATAGGCAAACACGCGGTTGCGTTTCTGTCCGGTGAGTTCACGCACCAGCGCCAGTTCGGGCTGCGCCAATTTATCCATGACTTTGCCGGCGGTGGCGGCGCTTATATTGCCGTGTTCTACGAGGGTGTTGATATTGGCAATGGGGTATTCAAAGAGCACGTCCAATACCTGTTGGGCCGACGGAGCCATTCGCCCGAGGCCGCTGAGCCGGTCGCGGTCTACCTGGCGCAGTTGCTTAAGTTGTTGGGCGGTATTCACGGCCTGGTTGGCCGTTTCCGCCACGGCATCCACAAAGAACAACAGCCAACTTTCCCAGTCGCCACTGATGCGTACCTGTTGCAGGCGGTCGTAATAAACCTGACGGTGTTTTTTGAAAAATACCGACAAGTACAGCAGTGGTTCACTCAATACATTGGCGGCCACCAGTATGAGCGGGATCAGCAAGCGACCCAGGCGGCCGTTTCCATCCATAAACGGGTGGATGGTTTCAAACTGCACATGGGCGAGAGCGGCTTTGATGAGAGGGTCCGTCGCTTCAGGAACATCATTGAGAAAGCGCTCTAGTTCTGCCCAGCAGTTAGCTAGTTCGTTGGCGGGTGCGGGTACAAAAATGGCTTCGTCGGCACGATGACCGCCAATCCAGACTTGATTCTGTCTGAATTCGCCCGGCCCCTTATTGATTCCTCGCCCGGAGGTCATCAGGGCCTGGTGCAACTCAGTCAGCAGCCGAAAGGCGATTGGCTGGCCTTCGCGGATTCGCCTGACACCCAGTTCCAGCGCACTCACATAGCAGGAGACTTCCTGCACATCGTGCATGGGTACGCCCGGTACGCCGTCCATCTCGTAGAGCATCAGGTCACTCAGGGAGGATTGCGTCCCTTCAATCCGGGACGACATGACGGCCTCTTTGCGCACATAGCTGTAGAGGAACAGGCGGGCATCCGGAAGCAGAACGCTAATAGCATCGAGACGGCCAAGGGCCAGCATAGCCAGGTTAATGCGACTCTGCAGCCTGTTGTCCAGTTGCAGCGGCGGCTGAGGTGGCAAAGGGTCAGGTATAAACGCCTGGCAATTTACCCCGCCCGCGATGCTGGCCGTGTATTGACCGGTGATGCCCCGCTCCATGGTGTTTCCTCACGTTAAAATAAGCTACGGCTTTAATTTAACTTAATTACGAAAGTAAAATAAGAGATCAGCTTAATTTAACTTTAATGAATTTAACCGCTGCCAAAATCATACGGGTTCTACCCCGATAGCACGGACGGTCATTAACCGGTTAAAAATTCGAGATCAATCTCTTTTGGACTACCCGAGCTTCAAAACACGCCAAATTTCCTCCCCAAACCCCAACACACAACGGTCCCCCAGCAAGAACTCATGTTGACTGTGGTTTAACGATTCATCCTCAATGTCCTTTGGTTTTGGTATGGATGCGGTCGTTGATTGGTAAAAGGCGTCACGACTCCCAGTAATCGCGTAGTTTGATCCGCGCGTCGATGAACTTGCGGCGATTATCCTCAGCCTGCTGGGTATTTCTCATCTGTAGGGCGGCGAGATTAAAACGACGCGTCACGCCGCCCTTCTTCGCGATAGCGACGATCACATCCCCATCTATATCTTGAATCGTGTAGGCGGTACCTCGTACATCGATGGTTGAATCCAACAGGACGGGCTGGCCATTTTTGTCAACGATCATCCGGGATACCTCCGTTACACAATAGTGGGCTAATGCTTGTTGTCTACTTAACCAGTGTAGCTTAACGGGCTAGAAATGTCTGACAACGAATGCAAGCAATTGTTTTAATTAATTATTACAAGATATTGCGATTGCTTGCGAACCCCGCCAACCGTCAGTTACCAAAGGCGCAATAGCGTGCGACGTGATTTGTCGCGTGGGCGTGGTGAAGTTGTTGCTCAGGATAATTAATTTTTAAAGTGGTGATTTTTCCGATGAATGATGCAATTCAAATAGGCAGGCAAACATGGCTGGAAACCGCAGTAACGTACGCATCGGCTGAATTCAAAAAACACGGCTTCGCTGTACCGGAGGTCAGAATCTCCTGCGGATTTCCCAGCACCGGTCAGCGCGGCAGCCGCATTGGTGAGTGCTGGTCAACTAAAATCTGCTCATGCGGCCTGAACGAGATTTTTGTCTCTCCATTAATTGATGATTCTGACGAAGTGTTGGGCGTCATCTTTCATGAACTGGTGCATGCCGTTGATGATTGCAAAAGCGGGCACGGCGCAGCCTTCAAAAAAATTGCCACCACCATCGGCCTGACCGGCAAGATGATCCACGCGCATCCCAACGATGAACTGGGCAAACGCGTAAAACTGATTGTTGCCGAGATAGGCCCTTACCCCCACAAACGGTTAATCCCTAAAACCCGGATAACCATCAAGCGCCAAAGACCTTATGCAGAATGCAGCGAGTGTGGTTATCGGGTGCCGATGCTTAAGAAGTTTCTGGATGTCGGCCCACCGATATGCCCAAAGGACAACATCATGATGATGCCTGAGGGGCATTGGGATTAGCTTAGAACAAATCCGCAGCACTCCATTCAGAGTCGACAGCATGGGGACGTCTGTTTATTCTTACGATACTCGTTTGGCTCCCATGAGGATGGTTCGATGGATTCGTTCGGATTACGCGCTTTGCCGCTGCTGTGCCTGTTTTGGGTCGCGCCACTAGCAGCAGTACCGCCTTTTGTCACCAGCACGGAAACGGCGCCGTTTATCTCGACGTCACCCGCCGAAGAGCCGCAAGCCTGGCTGTTGGCCTTTATCGACGTGGAAACCACCGGTCTGGTGCCTGGCTGGCACGAGATGATCGACATCGGCGTAGTTATGACCGAACTCGACGGCAGCGAGCTCGAAGCGCTGCATCTGCGCATCCAGCCAACTCACCCGGAGCGCATGAGTGAGGGTGCGCGACAGGTCAACGCCTTCGACGCAGAGCGCTGGCGGGAATTCAGCGCGGTCGATGCACAGGGCGCGGTGGATGAGCTGCGCAGTTTCCACCAACGCGTCGCCGGCACGCACCCGGTACTGTTTGTCGCCTTTAACAGCCAGTTCGATGCAGCCTTTCTCGACCACCTGTTTCGTCAGGTTGACGGCTCCTGGCGCGAGCTCTTCCACTACTTTGTGCTCGACGTTCCATCCATGGCATGGGCCCAGGGGTTGCGCGGCCTCAGTGGTGCGGCACTTGCAACGGAGCTGGGTGTCGGCGATGAGCCCCGCGTCGCCGAAGAACACACCGGGCTGACCGGTGCCAGGCTCAACGCGCGCATCTATCGCGCTCTGGAAGCTCGTCGTGCTGGCGCAATCACCTCTTTTGCAACCGAACAATTGAGTGAGGATTAAACCTGTTGACCATGGTGTGTTAAGCAGGTTTCATGAAATACTCTCGGGATAACAAAATACTGATGTTTGGGGATACGATATGTTGGCTTTATCGCAGACGAACAAACATGCATCCGACACAATGGCCTCAGGCCGGCTGCATTCATCTCAACTGTCACCAACGTCCACAACAAAGTTTCGGCTCCTTCTCATCATCACCTTGTTTTTCTTCTTTTTCGCCAAACTGGTATTCCCAATGGATCAGGTAGCCCAACAAGCGACTCTTTCTCTGTTTGAGTTCGATCGTGACACCGACCTCAACTGGAACGCTGGTCACGCAAGGCGGCGGTTTTACGAGTGTGCGAGCACGCCGCGATGCTGATTTAAGAGATGCGACAGGACTTGAGTTGCTCGTGCGTGGCAGTGGTCGTCAGTTCGAGATTGAGGTTGATGATGGGCTGCTTTACTTTGGTCGAAGTGTTTCAAGGCGGACCTCGTTTCCTTCTGCGGCGGAGTGGACTTTGATTCGCGTGCCGTTTAGCTCACTACAAAGTTCTATTTTTGGACAGAGAGTGAATGTAGCGCCAATCAACCTTAGCCGGATAGTCGGTGTAGGTATCTACATCGCTGATGGGCAGGACGGAGATTTTTCTCTTGAAATAGATCACATCCGCGCTTACACCGACTGAGTCGGGAGTTAGGCGCGTAGCTTCCTAGCATTTGATTAGCTGGCAATCTCATCACGCTAATGGTACTCGTTACGGGGCAAAGTCAGTCTGACCTTTATTTGTGTTAGGAGTGTTCATGCTCAATCGCCTCAAGGCCTTGTATCCCATGCGTTACTTCGTTCTGCTGCTGTGTATTGGCTTGTCCTTGCTCAGCTTGTTCGCCCTTGTGGCTACGGGCAATGGCGCGGTGGTATTTATCGCGAGCACGGCGCTGACCATCGTGGGCATCCGTGATTTGCAGCAGCGCACAAGTTCAGTGCGGCGCAATTACCCCATCATGGGACACTTCCGCTTCATGTTGGAGTCGATCCGTCCCGAGTTGCGCCAGTACTTTCTGGAAAGCGACACCGAGGCCGCGCCGTTTTCGCGCAACCAACGTTCTCTGGCCTATTCGCGCGCTAAAGGCGAGTCCGACAAACGCCCCTTCGGCACCCAACTCGATGTCAATGCCAACGGTCATGAGTGGATCAACCACGCCATGGTGCCGACCGACGTCGCCTCTTGCGATTTCCGGGTTCGCATTGGCGGTGCCGACTGCCTACAACCTTATGAGGCCAGCGTGTTCAACATCTCGGCCATGAGCTTTGGCTCGCTCTCAGCCAACGCCATTCAAGCGCTCAACGCAGGCGCGAAACGTGGTGGCTTTGCGCACGACACGGGCGAAGGCTCGATCTCCCAATGGCACCGTGTGCACGGCGGCGACTTGATTTGGGAAATCGGATCAGGCTACTTCGGTTGCCGCGACAGCGAAGGGCGCTTCAACCCCGAAGCCTTTGCCGCCAACGCCTTGCAGCCGCAGGTCAAAATGATCGAGATCAAGCTCAGCCAAGGCGCCAAACCAGGACACGGCGGTGTGTTGCCCGGCTCCAAGGTGACCGAAGAAATTGCCCAAGCGCGGGGAGTCCCGATGGGCGAGGACTGTGTGTCGCCCGCCGCGCACAGCGCGTTTTCCACGCCGCGTGAGCTCATGGCCTTCATCACTGAGCTGCGCGAACTCAGCCATGGCAAACCCGTTGGCTTCAAGCTGTGTGTGGGTCACCCATGGGAGTTGTTTTCGCTGGTCAAGGCCATGCAAGACACCGGCATCACGCCTGACTTCATCGTTGTCGACGGCGCAGAAGGCGGCACGGGTGCAGCGCCTTTGGAATTTTCCGACCACGTCGGCACACCGCTCCAAGAAGGTTTGCGTTTAGTGCACAACACCTTGGTGGGAGTGGGTCTGCGCGACCGCATTGCACTGGGCGCCTCGGGCAAGGTGATCAGCGCGTTTGACATCGCACGCGCTATGGCCTTGGGTGCCGACTGGTGCAACAGCGCACGTGGCTTCATGTTCGCTTTGGGCTGTATCCAGGCGCAGACTTGTCACACGGGTGAATGCCCCACCGGCGTGACCACTCAAGACCCGCTGCGCCAGCGAGGCTTAGTGGTGCCCGACAAAGCCTCTCGTGTGTACAACTTTCACCATGAAACGCTGAAGGCCTTGCGCGAGTTGGTGCAAGCCGCAGGCTTGCAGCACCCCAGAGACATCACCGCCGATCACATTGTGCGCCGCGTGAATGACCACGAGGTGCACCTGATGTCCAAACTATTACCGGAGATGACCGCTGGCGCTTTGCTCACAGATGCGGAGCACCAAGACAGCGTCTTCCGCGCCTATTGGAATCGCTGCAACAGCAACAGCTTCGCATTGCACAGCGCTGGTCATCAGGCAACGCTTTCAAACATCAGGACTACTCTTTGACTCAAAAATGCCACAGTAGCCTGCAATAGCAACACGGATTTTTTCCTGTGTTGCCTCAAAGGTGCCAGGTATCCGTATTTGTGTATTTTCATCCATGTAAATGTCCCTGCGAACTTCGATCATCACAGACTCGACCCTTTTGTCGAGATGGTAGTAACCCTGCGCAACTAAGGAGCCTGAGAACGGGCTGTTTAAGGCTACACTGCGTCCAGAGCGCCCAAATGCATTAACGAGCCAGTCGGCGAGCTGTTTAGGTGTGTGATACTCGTCCGTTCCAATGCAAATGTCCCGTCGATCTGCGCCTGGTGAGTTTTCATAAGGTAGCGCTTTTTTGGGAAAACTATGGCAGTCAATAATCAGGCAGCGGCCGTGGCACTTGATTGCATTTTCAACAGCGTTAGAAAGCCGCAGATGATGAGGACGGTACCATTGGTTAATTAGCTCATCTCGCTCGTGCTGGCTAATTGGCCTGCGTAGGGTTTTAGAATCATGGGTCTGTGTGTAGACAACGCCCATTCCCACGCCGCTCATCGGCTCTAAGGCGTCATCCTCGAATCGCTCCACATCAACCACCAGCCTGCTAACAGGGGCGGCTACGATCTGTGAGCTATTCACGCCTTGCCCGAACAAGTCGTGAGTGTGGTGGTCAGTCATTTTCAGAACTTCGTCATTAAGTTCAGCGTCACTCAAGGTGAACTGATCACGTACACCGGCCGGTATCCATGTTGAATTGTGCGGGATATGCAAAACAACCCATGTCGCTAATCTTGTTATACCTTTAGCCATACGCCACCTCCGGGTCTGTTATGTCAATAACCTCAGCCCTGAGGCCTAAGCCTATTGATTGCCATACCTCTTCATCAAGTTCAAAACCAACAGCGTCAAACTCCTCACGCAGTTCCTCGGGTGTAAACGTTCCAGCATACTGCCGGGATCTCAGAGCATCCTCGGTTGAAGAATACAGTTCCCAACGTTTGCCTTTTTCGATCCTCTTTACCCAATAATTTGTGCGCCAATCACAACCGGGCATACCGGAGTACCAATGCTCTCCAAGATCGAACACGCGCTGGCGCGAGCGCGCTTTTTTGCCGCCAAAGAAGTCCGGATGAGATTTGATCGATGAGATATTTGCAGACATAAAAAAACCCCCAGTTGGTAATCCAATGGAGGCTGACGCTGTCGTTGCCTTGCGGCCACATTCCCTTTCGGGGTACCACCTTGCACAGCTGCAGGTTGGCGGGGCGTCAGCCCTCTCTTAATGATGGGAGGAGTATCTGCCTGGCCTGCTGCCGCTGTCAAGCAGATGTTAGAGCTGCGTAGTCTAATTATTGCTCATCAATATCAAGTTAAGGCGCCAAAGTCCTTTGGCGTGGGTACGACCCGCTAACACCAGCCGGGGGGCCCGACAAGAGCCCCCGGGTTAGTTAGTTAAATACCCGGTTAAAAACGGGCATCAAGCCTGACGACATAACTTCTGCCTAACAAATCACCGGGCAGACCGTACTGCGGTAGCAACTCATCGTTCAAGAGATTGTTAACAACCAATCGGGCAGTCAGGTTGTCGTTAATCTCATAGGACACGTTGTAGTTGAACCGATCGTACGCAGGCCTGAAAAACGCAGCATTCTGCTCAGGGATCGCGGTCGGATTGATGTCGATGTTGACCTGAGATTTATGTGCGTAGAACCACTGCAACTGATTCGTAAATCTGCCCATTCTGTGTGACAAATCAACGCGTCCCTGAACTTTTTCGTAGCCTGGTTCGCCACGATTATTGTTGGTGTCCGCGCCAAACGTGCCGCTCGAGGAGGTCTGGAATTTATTGAGGAAATACATGTAAGCATCGACTCTCATCTGCCCCAGCGATGCGTCACCCAGTCCCAGCGGTGATAACAGATCCTGCGGACTGAACTGATAGCTGATTCTTGAATTGATGCCCTGCAGCCGGATCGAGCCCTGATTCGCATTGCTGAACTGCGCCGTGGCAATGGTGTAAGGTGATTGCACTGGGGCAGGTGCGCCCGCGATCGCCGGCGGCTTGATTGGATTGCCGGTGATGATATTTGTTGTCGGGATGGTAAACGGCGCCGTCAAGCCTCCGGGGCCAGTGCCCGTGCCGAGGGTGATCGCTTCACATGCCGATACTCCACCAATCAGGCTTTTGGGGAAATCTGTCTGGTCAAAACACTGAGTACCAAGGAAGGTCAGGCCAATCTGACTGTCCAGTCTCACGCTCAGGTAGTCTGCCTGTATCTGCAGTCCTTCGATGAATGTTGGCTGAATCACAAATCCTGCCGTCCAGTTTGAGGCTACCTCGTTGGTCAGCGCTGGGTTACCACCAACACCCGCGGGTACGGAAGCGTTGGATGGGAACAGACCTGCAAACGTGCCGGCAGGAAGCCCCAGGGATTTCTCGAAAGCGTCGCAATTGGTAATACGGATTCCGCTGGCAGGTCCGCTATTACGGTTGCTGCCGGTACAAGGGAATGAACCGCCCAGGCTGGAGAACCCGGTTTGTGGAGCCCCTAATGTCTCAACAATCGATGGCGATCGTACAGAACGGGAGCGGTTGCCGCGGAAGCTGATCCATTCCAGTGGCGACCACAATCCACCCACGTTAAAGGTTGTCGCCGAGCCGGTGTCGGTTTGCACAAAGGGATTTTTTATCCCGTTTGGAGTGCCTTCTCCCTCGCGATCCACCACGCGCACGGCCGTATCCAGGCGCAACTCACCCACATGTACGTCACCAACAAACGGCAACGCAAATCCGCCATTAAACACGGGGATACTGGCCTCAACACCGGCCTCGCGGAACACCGCGTAACCCAAGCCTGGTTGACTGATGGTTGTACGCGCCAAGCCTAGTTCAGCCACGCGGTTTGGCGTAAACGCCAGGTCTTCCCGACGCCACTGCATCTCTGTATTAAAGAGAATATCGCCTGCCGGCAAGGTGTATAAGTTACCGCCAAGCTGCACAGAGGCAAACTTCTGCTCGGCCTTGTTGTTTGAACTTGCCTGTGCTGTCACGTAATCGATTGCTGCGGCAGACGCTGCGCCAACGCCAAACAAATTCAGCGGCACACAGCTGTCTATCTGCGCTTTAGAAGGAGTGATGCCGGTGGCGATATTCAAATTGGTCAGGAAAGGATTACGCACATTGACCGCCTCTGGGGCAGACAGTGTTTGCTGACGACAAACCGGATTGCCGCGGGCATCAAGCACCACATCCGTTGCCAGAGCAAATTCCAGATCCAGGATGTCATTGGACGCGTTGTTTTCACTTTCATTGCGGCCGTAGGCTAGCGTGGCTTCCCAGTAAAGATCTCTGTCAAGGAATTGGAAGTCCTGTTTCAGTGTATGACCGGTGCTGAACGTTGTTGAATTGTTGCCTTCAAAATTAGTGACACCGGCAGCGCTGTTAGAGCCAGTTACATCCGCAAGGGATCGCTGCAAATAAAATACCGGTTGCCCTGCCAGCGAACTAAACGGGTTGACTGGGTTCGCCGCAATAATGCTGTTGATCTGTGCTTTTGTTGCGCCGGTGACAAACGGATTCTGATTGTAGTAAATCGGTATCCCGGCGTTACCTGATGTAAAGGAACCGGCCGGACTGTTTGATCCAAAATTGTCTGCACGCTGCTCGTTGTTAATCTCAGAGTACAAGAAGTCCGATTCATAAATGATGGAGTCTGTCAGCTCGTATGAGAAAAAGGCATTCAAGCCGTAACGATCCTGGCCTGCCTGAATTGTCTGCAGGTCACGTGAGTCAAAGCCTCCTGCATTGATCGCCACGGACTGCGAAGCAATATTCGGTGGCAAAATACTTCCCAGTGCCAAGGGCACAGGATTGCCTGCAGAATCAAAGGTCAGCGGGATTGCCACGCGGGTTAACCCAGCAAACGCATCTGCAGATCCGGCTTGCACCGGCACAGTGGGGAATCCGGAGGTGAGGCCAAAGGTGCCCACAAACGCCATTGGATTCAGACCGCCCGCCAGGCCATTAGCCCAGGGGCTCTGACCTCGTTGTGCGGTAAACGCGTTACAGCCGGCGACGTTTACTGTTTGAGCCGCGATACAAGCCCTGGGGAAGTAGAACGTTGCCGAATTGCCGGCATTGATCTGCCGCATGTCCAGCCGTCCCCCCAAGGGACTGGATATACCAATCATCTCATCCTGGAATACGGTGTTGGCTACACCATCGGTACCGCTGAGGCTGTAGGGGTTATTGATGGTGCTGATGTTGTTGGTCCAGGGTCTGCCGGAGCCATAGTAAACAGGCTCAGCTTCAAGATACTCCGCTCCCAGAACAACATGCGCGCGTCCATCCAGAGCCTCACTTCCCCAGGCCATGGACAGGCGGCGCTGATCACCGTCAGATTCTGCGGTTGTGCCCAGCTGAGTGATGACTTCCAACCCTTCAAAATCGCGGTCCAACTGAACGTTGACCACCCCTGCAATCGCATCTGGCCCGTAAACCGCACCGGAACCGATCGTTTGAACTTCAGTGCGCTCTATCAGTGAAGGATTGATGATGCTCAGATCGACTTGTGCGCCGGTTGCGTTGCCCGGTACAAAAACGGTTCCCTGATTTGATGACACCATTCGTCGCCCATCAACCAGCGTGACGGTGCGTTGTGATCCCAGGTTAAGCAAATTCACATAGGCATTGTTGTCACCAAATTGCGTGCTGTTGCCTTGATTGTTGACCCCAACACTGACGAATGGCAATTGCTCAAGACTTTCGATGGTATTTACAAAAGCTCGCGAATCCATCTGTTCTGCAGTCACCTCGGTGACAACAATATTTTCAATGGTCGTAGAGCGGCGGATTCTGGAGCCTAAGACGACAATTTCCTCAACATCGGCGGATGCATCGGGGACCGGTTGGGCGTAAACGTAATTGGAGGCAGTCGCTCCCATCAGTAAAGCGCCCGACGTCACCGCGGCGATGGCAATACGAAGATGGTTGGCTTTTCGACGAAATGGCTTACTCATAGTGGCTAGTACCGAATCAAGGTTTAAGGATTAAGGCTCAATGGATAAGGACGCTAGCTAGCGACGACAGGACAGAAAGCTAGGGGTAGATCTATATCGACAGGCTTCGACTTTCCGAAGTGTTCTGTGACAATAATTTGAATTGTAATCAAAAAATTGATAGAAAAAATGTAAAGAATTGTAGCAACCACCCGCTTCGATGAAGCGGATATGAACAACGCGGCGGGAGCAACTTAATCAAACCACAACTTGATGTTTTTTAAGGGGATATTGCAAGATATGGCTGGCTCGTGGCAGCGCCGGCACCATCGCCTGATGGTGCTGGCCAGCGAGCTCATCAGAGCGCGAACACCATGATCGCAGGGCCGGTGCTGGGCGTGCCCAGCGCGCTGATATCAGCGCCGAGAAAACCGGCAATGATGCCGTACAGACTGCCCACAAAGCGGCTTGGCTGACCGCGCACGATGGCGACATATTGTTTGCCATCGACCGCATAGGTCATCGGGAACGACGAAGGGATATGTCCCAGCGACGTCTGCCAGAGCACGTCGCCGGTATCCGCATCGACGGCTTTGAAGGACTGATCGAGGAATCCACTAAACACCAGGCTGCCCGCCGTTGCCAGTGCGGCAGTGACCGGTGGCGTTTTCTCGCGGTGGGCCCAGGCCAACTCCATGGTGTCCAGGTTAATGGCCTGCAGGCGACCAAAGTTACCATCGCTGTCCGGACGCGGTTGCGCGGTAGTGGTGACACCTGAGCTTAACAGCGTGCCCTCGCCGGTCGGCCCGCCCATCATGCAGACTTCTGACAGGGGCAGGTAAACCATTTTTCGGCTGTGATCATACGAGCCAGCCTGCCAGTTTCTGCCCCCCAGTACATACGGGCACAGTAAATGTCCTAACTCGGCATTGGGTATCGCGCTAGGGTACAAAGTCTTGCCGCCCGTCAGCGGATCAATATGGGAAATCATGTTCTGGATGCCGGTGTCCAGCGACGTCAGGTATTGACCGGTTGCCGCATCGAGCATGTCATACAGCGCCATCTTGCCGGCGGTAAACACCACTCTGCGCTGCTCACCATTGATCTGCAGATTGGCCAGCTGCCGTTCATAAACCCAATCCAGATCCCACTGATCGTTGGGCATATGCTGGAAGTACCAGGCCAGTTCACCGGTGCGTGGCCGCAGTGCCAGGGTGGCGTTGGTATACAGCGCGGCGTTGGACACACCGTCAATGCCCAGATCAGGCAACAGTGGCCCGGTATCGTAGGTCGGCGCGGTGCCAAAAAACACCAGATCCAGCTCAGGGTCGTAGCTGCCGGGTATCCACACCGATCCACCGCTGCGCTCATTCAGCGGAAGGTTGTTCCAGGTATTTCCACCCGGCGCATCGGGGCGGGCGACTGTGTGGAAGCGCCACTGTTCTGCGCCGGTCTCAAGATCCAGACCAACAATAAAGCCGCCCTCGGGCACAATGGTGGCGCCGACGCCCTGCACCACCATGCCATTGGCCACCATGGGCGCGCCGCGAAGGGAATAGTAGCCTCTGTTTAATTCCGTTGACGGCACACTGATCGCCTGCTCCCACTCGACTTCGCCGGTGTGTACGTTCAGTGCCACCACATCCAGATCGTTATGCGGCACGATGACCTTGTCAGCGTAGAGGGCTATGCCGATGCGGCGACCATCCAGATTTTCAGATTCGTGCTGGTAGCGCCACAACTCTTCTCCATTGCGGGCGTCCAGTGCCAGCAGCACATTGTTGTTGTCGGCGATGAACATCACGCCGCTGTGTACCAGCGGTGTAGTCATATTGCCGCCTTCACCCAGCGGCGCACTCCAGGCGAGTTTCAGGTCAGCAACATTATCGCGATTGATCTGCCCCAGTGCGCTATGACCACTGAGATCGTAGGTTCCCCGCCACATCAGCCAGTCGCTGGCCGGTGGTTCCAGCAGCAACTGATCCGTCACCGGTGCGTAATCCTGCAACGGCGACAGATCTGACTGCGCCATGGCTGTTGGCTGTAAGGCTGTTTGCTGAAGCAAAAGCGCCAGACCGGTCAGGGTCAGCATTCGAAATGATGTGCGCATGAGGGGAATCCTTGTCTTGTTAGCGAAGCGGAGAGAGCCGGGCCACAGAGATCCGTAGGCTCCAGAAATCATCGTGTTGCCTGTTAGCCATTCTGGGGCGGATGACGCTCAGCGGCGTGTAGGAAAACGCGACGCTGGATTGCCAATCCGGCGTGATCGCGACCCGAGTACCAACCGTCATGGTGTCAACCGAGCCGCTGGATTGCAGCTCCCAGAGATGCAGGGAATCAAACAGCGGGGCTTCGACCTCTACAAAGGGTCGCAAGTGTGTTGTGGCATAGGCAACAAAGGGCTGCACACGTCCATCAAACAGGGATCGGGACAGCATGACCTCCGCGCCTTGTTGATGCATGCGTAAGCGGTCAACCGAGCGCCCGCTGCACCCATAAGGATTAGACGCACTGCCGGGCGCAGAGGAGGCGATGTCGCGGCTGCAAGTGACATCGGCAGAGGCGTGGCCGCGCACGGCATGTATCCTTCCTCCCAAACGCCATGCGCCGACGCTGATCAGTTCTCGCTCTAACGCCAGGCCAAACAGTGATTCCGGTTTGGCGCCGTCTATCTCCAGAGGGGGTGTCCAGGACAACTCTGCGGTCACCGCGGCGGGCAACGCCACGCTCAGGCGTGCCCGGCCAAACACGGGTGATTTATTCATATCTTCGGGCTTGAATCCGCCGAAGCCGACACGTTGTTTTTCCTGACTCAGATGCGGGATGGATGCCAGCTCGGCCTCCAATTTCCAGGTGAACACACCACGATGTTCCGCTGGACCGCTGCCAAGGTTCAGCGCAGTGGCCAGGGTGGTCGCCATCGCCCAGCCTTCGGGGCTGTCCAAGGCTTTGAAGTCATAACCGCTCTCAGGCGCTTGAGCGACCAAGACGGGGCTGATGACGGCACTCATCAGTACAACCGATAACGCTGTTAGTCGCTTCACGTGATGCCCCTTAAAAAAACTGTTAGCAGAACCGCCCGCTTATATGCGGCTGCTGGTTAGAGTCCGTAAATAATGTAATTGGCGGTGTTGGTTGCACAGCTTGAGGTGGCCGAGTCAGCACAGGACTTGGGGTTGCCTGTGGGCATGCGCAGATCAATGTAGGATCGCAGCGCCTCGAATTGGCTCGGCAATCTGCCTTTCACATCCGGCGCGTATCCACCCACACCGGTGATGCCATGGCATGACGCGCACTGATTGTTGTATTGCGTTTTACCCGTGGCAACGCTCAGGGCTAACGCGCCGGCAGCGTCCACAGGAACCGGTGGCAGTGGCGCAAGCGCAGGCTCGTTGCGCACGGACAATACGGACAAGTTGCCGAACAAAAACGTGACGTCATTGAGCAAGGTTAGCCGCACTTCATACAATTCTTTGCCAACTCTGACGCTGGGAATAAACAGAAACGAGCCATCCAGGCGCGTGGGGGTTTCGCCTGCCACAATGCCTGTCTCGTAGAAATAGGCATCAATCAAGGTAAATTCCATCGGCTCATTTTTGGTGAGCTGCAGCGATGCATTCGCGATGCCCAGACCCGGCGCATTGACAACCGGCAGGTTAACAACACCCGTTGCATCGTTAAACGTTGATATTGCAGGCACTGCCACCGACCTTGTCTGACCCACCCAGTTCACCGGCGCAGCAGTAACGGCTTTACCGGCTCGATCCAGCGCCTGCACGCCGTTGCGGGGTAATTGTGACTTGCGGTAGCTCAGAGTATCGATTCCCTCAAGCCGGATTTCGCCGCCTTCGCGGTGAATGAAGCTGGCGGGTATGACGTAATCAACGTGTAGCTGGGTAACGGACGAGAACGCACTGGTGGCGACTAACAAAGACTTATTCGCAGTCTGCGTAGTTGTCAGATGAGCGGGGAAGGTAAACGTTTGCAGCGCGACGCCATTGGCATCAAACGAGCGGAGTTGACGCCCGGCGAGGCGATCCTGATTATTCGATGCGGTGGTCAGCTTGATGTACTGCAGCGACCCGTCACTGCTGGAAAACACTTCAGCAATTCGCCAGGCATCCACGGCATGCACCGATTGCGCGCCGGCAAGACCGATGATGATCGCGGCGCAAAATTTGAGTGTTCGAAGTGCCATCGTCTTTCGCCTCTGTTGATTTTTTGCCAAATATACTACGACTTACGGCTAATCACAGCTAATAACAAGCTGGCCGTCACAGTTAGACGAAGAGCACTTGGCCAAGTGCTGTGGCTGGAATTTATGCCAGATGCACTGTATAAAAGCTGAGTCAAAGACTAAGCCACCGCGAACAATAAAAAGTACAGGGAGCCTGCATGTTGACCATCAAAGCCGAAGAGGCCACCAAAGATTACGATGTCATTATTGTGGGTTCAGGCGCTGGAGGTGGGCAGATGGCCTTCACTCTCACGCTGGCGGGCATCAAGTGTCTGATGCTGGAAGCGGGTCGAGCCTATGATCCTGTCACAGAAACACCGATGTTTCAGCGCCGCGATCAAGCGCCTCTGCTCGGGAACGCCACGCCCGACAAAGAATTTGGCTTTCATGATGCCACGGTTGACGGCGGTTGGCAGATGGAGGCTGAGCCCTACACCCAGGCGAGCGACAAACCGGAAGAGCAGTTCTGGTGGTGGCGTGCTCGAATGCTCGGTGGTCGCACCAACCACTGGGGACGCATCTCGCTGCGCAACGGACCCTATGATTTCAAACCCAAATCACGCGACGGATTTGGCCTGGATTGGCCCGTTGATTACCATGAAATAGAACCGTATTACACCAAAGTTGAGCAGCTTATTGGCGTCTATGGCTCTAATCATGGTCTGGAAAATACCCCAGACTCACCTGCCGGTGTGCTGCAGCCGCCGCCAAAAGGGCGCGCGGGTGAATTGCTTGCGCAGAAACATGGCAAGACGCTGGGTATCCCGATCATTCCGATACACCGTGCGGTGTTAACACAAAAGCTCGATGCCGACAGGCTTCCTGCCGTACTTTTCCCCGGCGACAGCTGGGCGCAGAAGATTGTGGGCGATGCGATGCGCGCCCGGTCTGCCTGCTTCTGGGCAACGCCTTGTGGACGTGGTTGTTCCACCGGAGCGAACTACCAGAGCACAACCGTGCACCTGCCGCCGGCGCTGGCTACCGGCAATCTTGATATTGTTGCCAATGCGCACGTGCGGGAAGTATTGATCGGGCCGGACGGCAAAGCGACCGGCGTCTCTTTTATCGACAAAACCACCGGAAAGGATTGGCAGGTAAACGCCAAGGCCGTGGTGCTGGCTGCCAGCAGCGGTGAAACGGTACGCATCATGCTCAACTCCAAAAGCACTCTGTTTCCTGATGGAATTGCCAATAGTTCCGGCCTGGTCGGCAAGTACATCATGGATACGGTGGGCACCAGCCTGCAAGGGCAGATCCCGGCCTTGGAGAATTTGCCGCCATACAATGAAGATGGGGCAGGCGGTTCACATTTTTATGCGCCCTGGTGGCTTTACCAGGACGCGGCAAAACTGGGTTTCCCGCGTGGGTACCACATTGAGATGGGGGCTACGCGCGGCATGCCCGGTGGCGGCAATCCTCTGCCCGATGATTTGGGGGCCGGAGCCTACGGATCAAGATACAAACTGGAAGCGCGCCGCTATTACGGGTCCTTTATGGGTTTTGCCTGCCGCGGCGAGATGATTCCCAATGATGATTGTTTTGCCGAGCTCGACCCTTCCGTGACGGACAAATGGGGAATACCCGTTATGAGATGGCACTGGAAATGGGCCGAACATGAACAGCGCATGTGTGACCACGCTGAACAGACTTTCAGGGAACTGATCGAAACCATGGGTGGCACTGTTCGCGGCGTCACCACCGCGCGCAACCGTATCGAACCGGGCGGCAAAATAATCCATGAGGTGGGCGGTGCAATCATGGGCAGCGACAGGAACACCTCGGTGTGCAATGGCTACAATCAGACTTGGGACGTGAAAAATCTGTTCCTGGTGGATGGAACACCATTTCCATCCAACGCAGACAAGAATCCGACACTCACCATCATGGCCATGGCGTGGCGCGCGGGTGACTATCTGGTCGATCAATCGAAAAAGGGGCTACTCTAATGTCGCATGATTATCAGGAACCCGAATCGCTCAGTATTGTCCCCGTCTTTGTCAATCACGCGCCACGTTTACCGCGACGCACCGTCTTCAAGTGGTTTGTCGCCGTGGCGACTGCGTTGAAACTGGGCGATGCATCCGTTTTCGGCGCTGAACCACTGCCAACTGCCCCTCCGGTGTCTGCCACTGGTTATGGCGGCGATCCCCGGCTAAACCAGGCTTACAGCCCCGGAGATCTGTGGCCGTTAACGTTGACTCGGGCGCAGCGTGTCGCCGCCACGGCATTGGCTGACGTCATACTGCCCGCCGACAGTCTGGGACCCGCGGCCAGCGATGTGCTTGTCATCGATTTTGTTGATGAATGGGTCAGCGCACCGTATGCCGCCCAACAGCTTGATCGCGAGATTATGCTGCCGGGGCTGGATTGGCTGGATGCGGAGGCTGTCCGGCGCTTTCAGCAGGCGTTTGCAGCGCTGGCACCCGAACAGCAGCAGTCAATCTGCGACGACATCTGTTTCGAACCAGATGCCGAAGACGAATTCAAACCCGCGGCAAGGTTTTTCAGCAGGTTTCGCTCGCTTGCCGCCGCCGCGTACTACGCCACACCACCGGGTTGGGAGGCCATCGGCTATGTGGGCAACCAGCCCTCATCAAGCTATGAGGGCCCGCCTCAAGAGGTGTTGACCAGGCTGGGCGTGGAACAGACGGTACTCTAAAATTTGCCTGACAACCGTGGCAACGCCGCGAGTAATAAACATCAATTGCAGTGCTGTGAGATCAACATACTTGATCAGGGAGTTACCCGACATGCTTAATACTCGTCGTCGATTTTTGCAGGGCGCTGTCAGCGCCGGATTGTATGCCGGACTGTATGCCGGACTGGGCGCCACCGGCCTGCGGATGCCGGCATTGGCACAAAGCACCGGACTGGGCCCCGCACCCATGATGCCGGGCCTGCACCATGTCAACACCAATGGCATGCGCATGGCGGTTTACGAGCAGGGTTCGGGGCCGGCCGTTGTGTTTTGTCATGGCTTTCCGGAACTGGCACTGAGTTGGCGCAATCAGATCGGGCCGGTGGCCGCGGCCGGCTTTCACGCCATTGCCCCGGATCAGCGTGGTTACGGGCTGACGGGAGGTTCTGATGATGTTGCCGATTACGGCATGGATGTGTTCTGCGCGGATCTGATCGGCATGCTGGATGCCAAGGGCATCGACAAAGCGGTGTTTGTTGGTCATGACTGGGGTGGCGCGGTGGTGTGGACTCTGGCGCGTGTATATCCGGATCGCTGCCTCGGTGTCATCGGTTTAAACACCGCTGCCAACCGGCCAGGCAACCTGCCGCCGGTGCAAGGCAGCGAGCCCTCGCTGATTGTCAGAACCGCTGATTATTACTTCAACACCTTTCAGGAACCGGGGCGCGCAGAAGCGGTGCTGGAGGCGGATGTCCGCAAGTCGTTTGACTTCTTCCTGTCGCGCGGCGGCATGTGGAACAAGGAAGTGTTTGCAGGGTTGCCGGAAGATTCACCGCAGCGGCGCATGGATTTTCTGGGCATGTTGCAGCAAGGCATTGAGCCGGGGGAGCCTTTTCTCAGCCCCGAGGTCATGGACTATTACGTCAGCGCCTATCAGGCGACCGGCTTTACCGGTGGCTTGAATTGGTACCGCTCGGCAATGCGCACAGCGGTTGCGCTGGCGAATGCGCGCAACACCATTGATGTTCCCTGCCTCTATATCGGCGCAGAACATGACGTGATTCTGCCACCAGCGTCTGCCGATGGTATGGAGGACTTTATCGCGGATCTGGAAAAAGTGACGGTGCAAGACAGCGGTCACTGGACACAACAGGAACAGCCGGAGGAAGTAAATCGCATCATTGTGGATTGGCTGGCACGCAAGATTGCCTGATCGTTCCCCACCTGAAACAAAAACCCCGCTCAACAACATTGCTGAGCGGGGTTTCCGTTAGTTACCAGCCTGAGATCAGAAGTTGAAATTCACCCGTCCGTAAACAACACGTCCCAGCACATCCTGTGATTCTGCCGCCACACCAGCAATCATGCCGGTTTGCTGCGGCATGCGGTCAGTCAGGTTACGTGCGCCAACCGAAAGATTGACATCGCTGCCAAACAGCTCAAGCCCCCGGTAAGAGTAGAACATGTCCAGCTGAGTCCAGGTGCGCAGTTTGTCGGTGATACCACCCCACTCATTGCCAGGAAACGCTGTCTGGAAGCTGAACTCGTTGGCATCAAATATCACCTCGTCCACATAGCGCGTGGTGGTGCTGACCGTGTGGTCGCCAAGTGACCAGTTGATGCGCAGGTTTGCACGAATTTTCGGTGTGGTTGGTACGGCACCGAACTGGTTATTCTGCCTGCCCACCGCCTCTCTGACAGGCTGATCCGCCGCCAGCTGGAAACTGTAGGTATCCATATAGGTCGCCTGTAATTGCATATCGATGTCGCCCAAGCCATTCAGGCCAACATCGTCCAGACTGAACCCATAATCCATCTGCGTATCCCAGGCGCGCACCAGCATGGACGACGCATTGGAATCGCTTTGCAGGATGCGGTCGGGTGTGGTGTTGTCCTGGGGGTTAGGGATAATGCGCTTGTCTGATCGCGGATCATTTTGCCAGCTCTGAAGCTGCGTCAGCGTAGGGAACGGGGCGGCCGTGGATGGATTAAATCCCGTTGCTTCGCGGAAGTTGCGGTAATCCGTGCGGATAATGTCCTGCGTGGTTGTACTGACAATGCGGTCCACAAAATCGGTTTCGCTCCAGGTCAGCGACCAGGTCAGGTTATCCAGTAACACCAGGTCAACACCGAGGGAGAGACTATCCGAGGACTCGGGCGTCAGATTCGGGTTGCCTGTACGGCAGGAGGTGATGAATCCCTGAAACGAGGAGAACAGGTAATCCACGTTGCTCAATCCACACACTTCCGGCGAATCCAGTTGCGTCAAGGTGGGCACAATAAACGCCTCACCCATGGTGGCGCGCACGCTCAGCCAATCAGTCGGCACGTACACCAGGCCAAACTTGTCGACCACTGCACTCTGACCCGAGCTGAAGCTTTCATCCCTGGCGGCGGCTGACAGCTCCAGATTGTCCAGTACTGGAAAGGCGAGTTCGACAAAGAAGGAGTCGCTGGAACGGCTGACTTTTCTGGGCAGCGCCCGCACACCAATCAGCTGGTCATTTTTGATGGAGGTCGCGGTTGGGCCGTCCTTCTGAGTTTCTTCGCGACGCTGGTATCCGGTTGCCATGGCAACCGGACCACCCGGCAATTCAAATCCGCCCAGCGGCACGTCGCCCGAAAACATCAGATCAAAGGTCTGCAGTGTATTCCTGTCATTAACCCTTTCGTTGGTGTAGATCGCATCAGCAACGTGCTGAGGTGTTCTGAATCGGGCATCGGTGGCACCAAAGGGGTTGAAGCAGCTTTTGACATCTTTGACCACATCGCAGTTCAGGCCCTGTGCCACGGCACCGAGGCTGAATTGCTGGGTGCTTTGACCCACGTTGTCGTAATGGCTGTAGACGTAGTTGCTTGTGCCCTGCCAACCTTCCAGCATCGGGACGGCAAAATCCAGACCGGTTGCAAAGCGCAGTGCGCGCCGGTCACCGAGGTTCATCTGAATATGGCCAAACTCCTGCATGATGGTGGGGATGGTGTTGGCCTCTGGCTTGCCAAAGGGCAGCCACTGCGAACCATTGATCCGCACATCCTCACTGAACGCAACCCCGCCCAGGGGATCGTTAGCGATGGAGGCAAAACGGTTATTGGCCAGCACAACGGCGCCCGCGGCATTACGCAGCGGCACGGGGCGGCCATAACCATCCAGGACGATGTTGCCTGAACTGTCCCTGCGTGGCGCGGCAAACAGATCAACACCGGTGGATGTTTTTGCTCTGAAATTGTTGCCGGGCAATTCACCGCGCACAACCGGCAGGTCTTCCGATCGGGCACCCGGGTTGCCGGTATTGTTGCGGTTGCGGGTTAACTGCCGGTTCCACATAACTTGGGTGCGGAAGGTCGTATCGTCGTTGATTTCCCAATTCATGTTCCCGTACAGGGACGCGGTATCAAACTCAGGCTGAAAATCGCGGGTATCACCGAAGCTAAAGAAACAACGCCCCAACGCAGGGTTACCCCAGGCGTTGTTGCCATCGCTCACCTGATCCGCTTGAGTCTTGAACCCGCACGCCGGATCTGGCCGGCTGCGCGAGGTAGTGAGCAAATCGCCGTTGGCGTTGCGGTTGGGTACCAGGAAGTTGCCGGGGTTGGATCCGCCGTTATGGGTCAGGCCCGCTTTAACATAGTCTGGTCGCTCACCCCACTCGAGGGCGCCCGCGTCAACAAACGAGCCGGCAAACACCAGATCAACTGAATCAAAATTTCTGCCCATCAGAAACGAGCTTTCAGCCTTGCGGTAATCACCGCGGCTATCGCCTTCCTCAAAATATTCGACTTTGATGCCATCGTAGGAAGTGTAAGGAATCAGGTTCACCACGCCGGCCACAGCATCCGATCCATAGAGCGCAGCCGCACCATCGGTAACCACCTCCATACGTTGCAACGCAGAGGCGGGCAGCATGGATTGCACGTTATCGGTAGCGATACGTTTTCCGTCGATCAGGGTGAGCGTCGCGCGTGGGCCAAGGCCGCGCAGATTGAAGTTGGACGTGGTGCTGGTAACGCCTTGTATCGAGTTGGTCACCGCGGTGCCATTATTAAATGTCAGGTTCTGCACCACCTGCGCCATGTTGACGGTACCTTGGGCTTCGAGATCCTCGGCACTGAAACTTGTCACCGGCGACGCTGCGTTGAGACCTTCGCTACGTCGTATAAAGGATCCGGTAACAATGACTTCCTCTATTTCCGGTTCAGCCGGTTGCGCCTGGCTATTGCCGGCAAGCAACATTGAAGACATGGAAACAGCGAGAAAAATTGCACTGCGTTTGTAGGAAAAACCAATACGTGATTGACCAAGATGAGTAACAGACATTAACAGACTCCTAGTGATTATTTTTATTTTTGATCAGTAACACAAACACATTACTAACCAACGATCTTTAGGCAATCCCGAATACGAAGTCTTATTCATTATGAAAATAAAGCCGACGAATAGTGAAAACCGCGGATTCCGGAAATCACTAGCATGATGGATTTTGAAAAAACAGGCTGAGCAGATCCTGCCCTGCGCTTGATTAGCGACGCTCAGCAGAGTTGACATGGGATCGTTTTGTCACTTATGGTGATTAAAGCAAACAATAAAAACAAAAGAGCAAAATGCTATGACTCAACACGTTGTGCAGTATTTTGTCAGTGCCCTGGCCATCTCTCAGCTGCTATTTATGGGTTTGTCTTACCTCACCCATTATGGCCATCACGCACTGAGTAAATTGGTCGCCAGCTATAGTCTCGGTCTCGCTTCTTACATCATCTTGATGATGCCCGTCATACAAGCTTCGCCCCTGCCCTTAAAGCAGATATTTCTGCTGCTGGCGATCATTTCACCATTTATGTTGTGGGTCATTAGTCACCGCCTGTTTACTAACCAAGTTAAAACACCAACATGGGCGTGGTCAGTGTTGCTGACGTACATCAGCTTGCGACTGGTTGGCTCTTCGGCTGTTGCCTTGGGTTATGAATTGAACGGTCTGTTGTTTGCCGTCTTGATGTACCTGCCACTCATCGTCATGCTGGCTTTTTCCTTTCACGCGATTTTTCTGGCAATACATCACTTTAACAACGACCTGGTTGAACACCGACGAAAATTGCGCGTTGCGTTTGTTTTCACCATGGGACTGATTGTCAGCATTATTGTGGCATCCGGCTTTCTGCAGTTCCTGCCCGAGACCGTTCACATTTTCTTTATCGGCATGATGTTTGTGCATGCCCTGTTTTTTAATATCTTCATTTTTCGTTTGCACGAGGAATCCCCACGCGTGGCCGCATCCGGTGAGCCGGTGTCACAGCCAAACATCAGGACGTTTTATTCCAGATCAGACAAGACTTTTTATGATCAGCTTAACGCGACCCTGGAGAGAGATCTGTTGTACGCGTCATCGGGTTTGACAATCACAAGCCTCGCGCACGCCATGCAGGTCAGAGAATACATGCTGCGGCGTTTTATCAACCAGAAATTGGGTTATCGCAACTTCAATCAGTTTTTAAACGAATTCCGCGTCAAAAAAGCCATAGAAATCCTCAAGGACAGTGGGGAGAGTGGCGCGAAAATATCCGGCATTGCTCTGGATGTCGGTTACGCATCGTTATCGTCCTTCAACAAAGCCTTTAAAGAACTGCATGGCGTGACACCATCGGCTTACCGCAACCGGTTGCTTGTGTCCTAAAAATCCCTGAGGCAGCGTTACCTGACCAGATGAAACGCCGTCTGTCGTCGGTATACCCAGTGCCGCACACCGTCAGCGTCCAGGTAGGCCTCTTCCTCTTGGCGGCAGTTGGCCGGTTCTCCACTCCACTCGGGGATTGCCCGCGTGGCTTGCAGCTCGATGGAGTGCCAGGTGGATGGCAACAGCGGTGCGTCGCCGCGTATTGGCACACCTTCCTGCGCGTCCCAACGACCGATCATCGGCCCGGCGCCGTGTCCATGATCACCAATCGGGTGTGAATAAACAGTGCCGGTGATGCCTTCGGTGCTCATGCGCGCCAGTGTGGCAGCAAGAATTTCATTGCCAGTTCGCCCAGGCTCCATCTCTTCCAGCACCAGTTCCTGCATGCGGTTGGAGTCCGCAATACATTGCTGCAGGCCCGCCGGCACGTTGGTCTCGCCCGGTTTGAGTACGTATCCCAGATGCTGAGTGTCGGTATGCAGGTTCATGGCCACCACACCGAAGTCTGTCCACAGCAGGTCGCCCGGCAGGATGACGGTGTCGCCACTGATGCGTCCACTGCCCTGGCGCGACACATCCACAGAGGGCTGGAACCAGACCTGATAACCGAGCTCCTGCACACGCTGGCGCATCCACCAGATCACGTCCTCCGTGGTGGTCTCGCCGGGGGTAATGACAGCATTCGAGAAGGCCTGCGAAATGATGGCGTGCACACTCTCGGTGATGTTGCGGTAACGCGGCATCATCTCGGGTAAGCGCAGTGCCATGTAATTCACCGCCAGGCGCGGCTCGCGCACCACGCGCTCGACATAAGGGCCCAGCGCCTCCTCCAGCACTTCGCGCTCGCCGGCATGCAGGCCGTCGGCAAACGCCCACTCCGAGTCAATGTTGAGCGCAATATTGCGCGGGTTGCGCTCTTCAATCAGTTCGCGCAGCAGTCGCCACTGTTCATCGCCCACCAGCTCGCTGGTGGCCTGAGTCGGCGCTGGCCGCGTTGAGCGGTAGGCTTCAAACACGCCGCCCTGACTGGTACCGCCCAGCGCAAGCCGCTCGACCGAGCCGTCGGGTTGCAAAGTCATCACATAAATAGAGCGGCGACGCGCTGCAAACGTGGTTGGCGAGGTAATCGACCAAAACACCGGATCTTCAGCATACTCGCGCATCGACAGTATCCACATGTGCACGCCATACTCAGCCATCAGCGCCGGCAGCACCCGATCAAGACGCGCCTGCAGCCACGCCTGCTGCTCTACTGCCTGTTCACGCAGTGTAGGCAACTGATGCACGTGCGCAGGACTGGACGCCGGCACAAACACGGGCGCCTGGGCTAACACAGTGGGCGCCACCAGCGACATTGCCGGAGCAGTTAACAAGAGGGTGAGGACAAACGAGGGTAACGCGGTGGCTGATGTCATGGAGCAATCCGGTCGGTGTGTTAAAAAATTCAGGCGGCTATACCCGTCAGTGTTACCTTTTGAACATCGGTCCGGGCGCTCGCGTGCTCAAGGGTAATC
>CALQJO020000033.1 GCA_943330915.2 Rhodoferax sp. OV413
GGTCGTTGGGAGGGGGATACCCTGGTGGTGACAACCCGCAACATACACCCGCAACAGAGTTTTCGCGGCTCAACCGGCAATATGCAAAGCACCGAGTGGTTTTCCATGGAGTCTGACGGGCAGATAAATTACCGCGTTACCATCAATGAGCCCGACGTCTATGGCCGTCCGTGGACTGCCGAAGTGCCCATGCGTCGGCTGCCTGCGGATAACAGAATTTATGAATATGCCTGCCATGAAGGCAATTACGCTATTGTAGGAGCCTTATCAGGGGCGCGTTGGCAGGAGCATTATGCGGCGCAAGAGGGAGGGGCCGACGCTGCTCAATAGTTGGTTTGTTGTGCGGGCATAGATACTCTTCTGCTCCACCAAGGATAAATCAGAACCACGGTCACAATCAGCGCGGCTCCTACATAAAAGCTCGCGCTGACTTCCTGCTGCTCCCCCAAAAACACCACGGCCAGTGCGATGGCGTACAGAGGCTCAAGGTTAACAGCCAATGAGCTGGCATATGCTGACAGATGGCGCAGTGCAATCAGGGACAACACAAAAGGCAGCAGCGTGCAGCCCAGTGCAAGAATTAATAGCCATATCACATCGTTACCTTGTGGAAGCGCAAAGAGGTCGCTTGGCGTTTCAACAATCCCGGCAATTGTTGGTAGCCCCGGAAGTAACTGGTAAAACACCCCGATGACCAGCAAAAACAATGCACCGGCCGTCATTTCAATACTGGTAACGGTGAGTGCGTCAGCCTTGAGCACATAACGCTTGTTCAGGGCGGCAAACAAGGCAACAAACAGCGCTGAGATCAAGCCCATCACAATGCCAGCATTCATTGCGGCAGGAGTTCCCCCAACTACCAGCACGATGCCGGGCAGCACCAGCACGCCCAGAAACAGCTCTGAGAATCTGAAGCGGCGTCCGGCAAGAAGTGGCTCCAGAATCGCTAAAAAAACAGGGACTGTTGCAATGCAGGTTACTGCCACGGAGGCGTTAGACAAGCGGATGGCGCCGTAAAAGGTCAACCAGTGCAACGTAACCAGTATTCCAATGCCAGTGTAAACGCCGATCAATCGCGGTGACATTTCACGCAGAGATCTCAGTACCGAGGGCAAAAACAGCAGGATGCCTGAGACCAGGGCCATGCGCCACAGAACCAGAGGCAGGGCATCCAGAGTAATCAGTTTGCCAAGAATGGCGGTAAAACCCCATAGAACAACACACAGATGGATTTGTAACCAGGCTTTTGTTGTATGTGTCATGAGTGGTGATCTGAGGAATGTGCTGTCAATCGTGGCAATCAACTAAAGAATTTCGCTAAATGGACGCTTTACAGCGCTCCAGTAGCAATACTAGCACTTAAATACTGCGCAGTGACTCTGGCAGCCTGCCGTTTCTGATGTTTGACCCACTTGTGGTCAGGGACTCCTGTTAATGATCAATCGTATTCAGGTAAATGAGCTGAAACTATCAGGCAAACAAACCTTGTAAAAACCAACATGACTTTGCGGTTTCTGGTTCCCTGCTGCGCTTGAGGTCTCGGAATATCCACAAGCGCATGCCTTGCAGATTTCGGGCGACATAATAGTCCCGTTGTATATCCTGTCCCGTCCACCAACGCGTTTCAACGCGCTCAGGCCCCCGTACCAGTAACAAAGGTGAGAGATAAACCGGCCTTTGCTGCTGTATTGCCAGTGGGACAGGTGCTGGTAATAACAGGCAGGGTTGTGTGCCTGTCGGCAAAAAACCGCAACTGCGAGGCGATTCTGAGTGCGACATCAATGCGTAAGTGTGTCCATAAGCTTTGTAATATCCGGCAATAACCGGATCGTGATCCTCTTGTTGATGAATCGAAAAAATGGCTTCCTCGCCAAGCCGTGCCGACAGCAACTCCAGAAGTGTCGGTGTGGTTTTATCTGAGCCCGCCTGTTTTCCAGCTTTGCAGGAAGGATGTGCACCACCGGGAAGATAGTCCAGAAAATTGCTGCAAATCAGATGAATAGATGTAATTGAGCAGGTGATCACCGCTTTCTGTAGTTTAAGCTCAAGCAGCATTAACCAGACCGAGCTTTCGCGAGCAGGTTTGCGCGTGCTGAGCTCAATAGTCTGTGTCTGCAGTTTTATGTCCGTGAGATTAAAGTGTAAATGGTCGGTCGTTTTATGATGCTGACGTAAAAATGTAACCAATTGCTCCAGCAGTTGCCTTGCCAGCCAAAGGATATCTGATGGGGTTTCGGCATGGGCTTCTGGCGAAATGTTTCGATTAAAGACCAGAGGCTCATGCCAGCGTGGCATGGAGGTTTTTATCTCTCCCTGCAATTCTGAAAGGTAATCGCTCAGTTCCCGACCAAAGCGCAGTCTCAAGGCAGCAGAAGGCAAGCGCCAGAGATCGCGTAAATAGTGCAAGCCACATGAGGCAAGTCGCTTTTTTATCTTTTTATCCACAGCAAGAAAGTCTATCGCGAGACCGCCGAGCTCCGATCGTAAGCCATCCTTCTGCTGTATCAATACAGTGCGCCCTAGGCGGGCAAGCAGAACACTTGCTGATGCGCTGGGGCTGGCGGCTTCTGTATAAAGCGGCGCTAAATCCAGTTGCCTTAGTTTATCCTCAAGTTTCGGTCGCAAGGTCCGTGACAGGCCCCGGGGACTGCCAAATAATCGCAAACTACCGCGAATATCAATAACCAGAGTATCGTGGCCAGGAAGATAAACATGATCACTGACACTCAGACAAATTGTTGCCAGTTCATCAATAGGGGTATGGACGTGCCCGTTCAGAAGGGGGAAGTGCAGGGCATACCAAAAGGGCTTGTTGGTCAGTAAGACGGGTTTGTGGAATGAATGCGGGATCGCTCGTAAAAATGGAGCGCCGCCCTGCTTCAGGGCGCGTCTATTGGCTGTCATAAGGCAATTAACCAGGCAGTCGCAACCGTATCTCTCCCTGGCGATGGCTGCCCTTTGCACGCAACAGGCGGATTCCGATTTGTCGGTATCCTTCGTCTGTATCTGGCGCAGCGCTCAGCTCCAGTTGAAGGGTGGCTGGAGAGTGTGGTGTAGGGCGCTGGTGGAATAAGACTCCCAGGGTTTTTCCTTCGCAGGCGGCCATTTGCAGGCGGCGGATAACCCGTCCGCCCAGCCAGTTTTGCCATGCGAGTACCATGCCGCACTCTGTTGATTGCAGCGCTTTTTCAATGCTCCACAAGGCATGGTTGCAGCGAGTTTGAGCCGGAATCACAAAACTGTTGCGGATATTGACCCCTGACTGAGCCAGTGCCGGGCCATGCAACTTGTAAGGTGGTGTTATCCACAACAAGGATTGTGGCTGGTGACTGCGTAAGCGCAGTAGTGGCATCAATAACTGCAACTCCCCGATCGCTTTGTGTCTGCTGATGATTTCTACCAGACCGCTCACAGGCCAACCCCCGCCCGGGAGCAGTTGATCGAGATCGCTGAATCCGGTGCTTTGAGTAGGCGCCGGACTCTGCTCGGGCGCCACGATTGATTCCGGAACAGCAAACAGGTCGCCTGATATTTGTATGCTCGGCAGCTGCGCGCTGGATTGCCTGCCCGATTGCAAATTATCCCCATGCTCACGCTGGTTTCCACGCCACAAGCCCGGAGTTTCAGCAAGCAACTGCGTCAGCTTGTCCTGTGGTTTGGTGAGCTGGTTTTCGGTGAAGAACATGGGCGCTCCGGCGTAAATAGCTGTAAATAAAAACAGTAGATGTAAATCTATACAGTATTTATCCGGCGATCAATAAGGAATTTTTATCGTTTGCGGCTGTTTTATAAGAAAAGTTGTATAAAAAAACATTTAATTAATTGTCTGATAACGATATTTATATTATTGTTCAGTGTGTTAGATGAAATATCTTGATTCATTATAAGATTAAGATCTTAATCAATTGGAAAACAAAATAATTAACAAAATGAGCTGCCCATGAAACGCAGACCAGACATGATTACCGTGGTGATATTCCTGTTTGCACTGAGTGTTGTTATCAGCGGTGTTGCGCAAAGCGGACTGCTTTGACTACTGATGTATCACTTGCTGATATCGGCTGTGTGATTACCTGAAGCGGGTAATGCGCAAAGGTGTTGCAACAGCATCCATATCCACATCCCAGGGTTGAGCCTGCAGCGGGTGCGCAGATTGCTGGCATTCGTGCGCCAGCCCCAGCAATAATGGTTTACTTGCAGCCTGTTGGCGAAAGGCAAATGCCCGATCATAAAAGCCTTGCCCCATCCCCAGACGCCGGCCCGACTGGTCAAATGCCACCAGCGGCATCATAACCAGATCAAACAATGGCGCGGCAAGACGGTTTTGCAGCCTGAGAACCGGCTGTGCAATTCCCCAGCGGTTGCGCCGCAACTGATCTCCTGCCCGGTAACGCACAAACTCCATTTTATGTCGTTGGCAAGGATGCAGAACTGGCACATAACATTGCTTGCCATCGCGCTCGGCCATTCTGATCAGGTCGGCAGTAGGAATTTCACTGGCCATAGACATATAAACACAGACAAACCTGGCTTGACGATAAGGCCGGAAGTGCCGGATCCGGCGACAAAGTGCTGCTCCCGATGTTTGCTGCTTGAAGAAAGATATCTGACGTCGCTGTTGAAGCGCTTGACGACGGATCTGCTGGCGGGAAAACAAGCTGTCTGACGACATGGATTTATCTGAAAGTGCTTTATTCACATATCGGATATCAGAAATGGTAGTCACCCGGAATGACGCTGCCGAATTAGCCCTGAACCCAAAGGCTCAGGTGGTGGCTCCAGCGATGCATAAGGCTTTCCGTCAGGCGGACATGCACAACAACATCTATCAAGGAGCCTCCGGGGTTTTGAATATCGGCTCAAGGACACCTTCAGCTGGCGCGCACCCCAGGTAACTGAATTTGAGTATATACAACTCGAATCTACCCATCGATAGAAAAAATCTACTGAATCGATCTGGTAAGGCAAATTACTGAAGCTCAATCTGGCGGAAATTCTGTAAAGCGCGCTCGACTTTGTCTTCAAGAAACTTGATCTGTTGCGAGGTGCTTTGACGCGACTCATTGATCTGACGGTTTTTTTGCAGCAGCTCATGTGTAATGTTCAGGGCAGCCATGACAGAGATTTTCTCAAGCCCGTGAATCGTGCCACGGGTCTTGATTTTACGCATGTTTTCGTCAAGGTGTCGGGCGGACTTGAACAGTGCATCCTGCTCGGAAGGAGGGCAGCTGACCTGATACTCGCGATCCAGTATTTTGACAACAACGGTGCTGGCGGCTTCCAGTGCATTGCTCATATCAGGTGCTCGAGGATTGTTCCATGGATCGCAGGCGGGTCAGCAACGACTCAAGTCGCGCCTTGGCCTGACGGTTATTCTCCAGCAGTTGCTGGCGCTCTGTTTGCCAGTTATGCTGCCCAGCCCGGAGCAGCTGATTTTCCTGCTTCATAGCAGCACACAAGGCGATCAGCGCCGTGATTTTTTCATCTAGTGTGTTGAACTGATCATCGGTCATTTCAATGCATACGCTTAGTCAGATACAAGCGTCACTATAGAGACGAGTCATGGGACGGTCAATAACGCCAGACAAAAACACCTAATAAAAAAAGACGTTATGAGCACAAGCGGTGATAAAACATTCACTTTAAAACCAAAGACAGGTGCAACAGCAGGTATGGCAAAACAGACAAAAGTGGCTGAGTCAGCCAGATCAGCGAACGTGGGCAAGGCGTTATTGACTGGCTCTGCGTTGTATGAGGAAGCGGCACTTCGCCGACGTACGTTAATGTCACGCATGAAAAAAAACAGTATTGCGCTGTTATCTGCTGCACCTCAACGTACGCGTAGCCACGATACCGAATATACCTACCGACAAGACAGCGACTTTTACTACCTGAGCGGATTTACCGAAGACGATGCGGTACTGGCCTTGATACCCGGGCGCACACAGGGAGAAGTGGTACTGTTTTGTCAGCCTAAAGACAAACTCAAGGAGTTGTGGAACGGGACACTGACCGGGCCTCAGTTAGCCAAGGCTACCCTGCTGATTGATAATGCTTACCCGATCACTGAAATCGATACTATCCTGCCCGGCCTGATGGATGGCCGCACGAGTATCTACACCTGCATGGGAAGGGAGAATCGTTTTGACGAGCGGGTAATGCAGTGGTTAAAAACCGTGCGCAGCAAAGTCCGGCAGGGCGCCAACCCGCCAACTGAGTTTGTGATGCTCGACCCGCTGATTCACGAAATGCGTTTGTTTAAAAGCAAAGGCGAGATTGCGTTGATGCAGGAGGCCGCTGATATTTCCGCGCGCGCCCACAAACGCGCCATGCTGGCAGCCATTGCCGGACGATATGAATATCATCTGGAAGCAGAGCTGCTCCATGAATTTATGATGGCCGGCAGTCGCGCACCGGCATACAACAGTATTGTTGCGGCCGGCGCCAATGCCTGCATCCTGCATTACATCAATAACAACCAGCCGCTGCGCAACGGCGATCTGGTGCTGATTGATGCCGGATGTGAGTATGAGTATTACGCGGCAGACATTACCCGCACCTTCCCGGTCAGTGGTCGATTCAGCAAAGAGCAAAAGGCGCTCTACGATATCGTACTCAAAGCCCAGCTCGAGGCAATCAAAGTCATGCGCCCGGGAGTCATCCGTGATGAGCCGCACAATGTCACAGTGCGAGTGATTACCGAGGGGCTGGTTGAGTTGGGATTATTAGTGGGCAAGCCAGCTGATCTGATTAAGTCCGCTGCCTACCGTGATTTTTATATGCACGGTGCTGGCCATTGGCTGGGTATCGATGTTCATGACGCTGGCGCCAATCAGAAAGCAGGAGCATCCCGGCCGCTTGAGGCTGGCATGGTGATGACCATTGAGCCGGGTATTTACATTGCTGCGGATAACAAAAAAGTCGCTAAAAAATGGCGGGGCATTGGCATTCGCATCGAGGACGATGTGTTGATCACTCGTACCGGGAATCGTGTGTTGACCAGCGCTGTGCCTAAAACGACGAAAGAAATCGAAGCGCTGATGGCTTTACGCATCCCTTCTTGATACAAACCGGAAACGCCTGACTATGCTTGTTGAGTCGCTGAACACAGATTACGACCTGGTTATCGCCGGCGGGGGATTGGTGGGTGGCAGCTTTGCCCTGCTGTTGAATGCCCTGCCCGGCCATCAACACTTACGGATACTATTGGTAGACAGCTCAACCCTGAGTATAGAAACAACGTTTACCGGCAGACCTTACGATGCGCGCAGCACCGCGCTGTCGTGGGGCAGCAGGCTGATATTCGAGAGTGCCGGACTTTGGAATGACCTTGAGCCCGGATTGGAAGCCATTCGTGATATCCACGTTTCCGATAAAGGCCATGTAGGTGCGGCACGCCTAAACAGCGATGCCATGAACGTCGACGCCCTTGGTTATGTAGCTGAAAATACGCACCTAAACCATGTGATCACCGGCGCATTAATGGACAGTGCACACATTTCGGTGTGTGCACCGGCCAGTATCGTCAAGGTGAAGCCTGTTCAGGGAGGTGTTCTGCTGATGGTTGAGAGCGGCACGCAGGCCATGACCCAGGTCAGCAGCCGTTTGCTGGTGATTGCTGATGGCGGCCGATCATCCTTGTGTGAGCAGCTCGGAATCACACTGACTCGCAAGCCCTATGGTCAGCACGCCCTGATCAGCAATATCTCGTTTGAAAAACCTCACCAATCCTGTGCATTTGAACGCTTTACTGACACTGGCCCGCTTGCGGTATTGCCATTGCCGGATCTGGATGGCGAGCACCGTGCGGCACTGGTATGGACCCTGGAGGATGCACAGGTTGCCCAGATCATGGCGTTGCCGGATGCAGCTTTTTTGGCAGCGTTGCAGCAACGATTCGGTTATCGTCTCGGCAGACTGACCCGAGTAGGTGAGCGGGTTCTTTACCCGCTGAATCTGACGCTGGCCGATGAACAGATTCGCCCGGGTGTTGTGCTGTTGGGTAATGTTGCGCACACCTTGCATCCGGTTGCCGGGCAAGGTCTTAATCTGGCGTTGCGCGATGCCCGTGAACTGGCAGACATCATTTCTGATGCGGCTGTCAGTGGCACGCCCGAGCTTATCGGTGACTATCAATGGCTACAGCGTTATGTTCAGCGCCAGCAACGCGATCAGCGCCAAACCGTGTTTTTCAGTGATCAGGTGACCCGCCTGTTCTCCAACAATAACCCCCTGCTGGCGCTGGGGCGTAATATTGGGCTAATGGGCATGGATCTGATCCCTCCGGCCAAACAATGGTTCAGCCGTCAGGCGATGGGGATGACGGATCGTCGTATTGATGGCTGATCAGGGCGTCATCAGTGAGCGTATGGTTTCAATCCGTTCACGGTTAACACCCATATCGCTGTAGCCGAGCCGCGAAGCGGAACGGACATGTACGATGTTTTGCTCGGGTGCTGCCAAAAACTCAACATCATCCACATAACCCATCAGGCTGCTAGTGAACTCAGCATACAGATAATTGCCCTCTTCGCTGATGATCTGCACGCGGGGCATTTGCGATAGTGCAGTCCGCACACCCTCAAGAGTGCCCTGCAAAGCGGCAATTCCATGGCTTTCCCGGGTCTCAAAGCTACTCACGCAGTTGGGGGAGTCCGGACAGCCCGGCAGCGCATTGTTTTGAGCGCCCAGCGTTGCCGGTCTGTCGCCCGCACATCCGATCAGTGTCAGCAGTCCCACGGTCGCAATTCCTCGTATCAATATGTTCATTTACAGCAATCCCTCGATTTTTGTGTTCAGACAATGGTGGTTGTTTTGCTTCAGGCGGCAGGCCCGGTGACAGCCAGACTAAGTGACTCGGCAATCATGGCGGGTTTGTCCTGGCCTTCGATTTCTACGGTCGCCTGATTTTTCAGGAGGAACTGACCGGGATTTTTTTCTTCAATGCTGAGCAGTACAAATTTTGCCCTGATACGCGACCCAACCCGCACCGGATTGAGAAATCTGACTTTATCAAGGCCGTAATTGATGGTGATGCGGGTATTTTCAAGCCGCACACTGCCCGCCTCTGCGCCAAGACTACTGAGCATCGACAAGGTCAGGTAACCATGGGCAATAGTACCGCCGAACGGAGTTTCATTTTTTGCACGCTCGGCATCCAGGTGAATAAACTGAAAATCGCCGGTTGTCTCGGCAAACTGATCCACTTGGTGCTGGCTTATGGTGTGCCACTGACTGATTCCGGTTTCGGTACCGATCAGCGCTCGCGCGGCCTCTGGGCTAATATATCCGGACATGGAAAGGCTCCTGTTGTATGGCGGTTTAATGGTAAAGTCTGTCACTTGAGTCGTCAGTATTGATCAGAATGTTGATGGCGGCAACCGCAGACTGGAGGATGCATGAGCACTCCTGCGACAGAAACAGATTATGACGTTGTTATTGTCGGCGCAGGCCTTATTGGCGCGGCGATGGCAACAGCATTGCGGCATTCAGGGCTGCGGCTTGCGCTGTTGGACAGTCAGCCTCTGCAGGCAAGCCCGGCAACGGTGACCGCGCTGGAGTTTGATCCCAGAGTCAGCGCCATTACACCCGCATCACAGGCGCTGTTCGAATCCCTGGGTGTGTGGCGCGCCATGCAGAACAGTCGTGTCAGCCCTTACACGCGCATGCACGTGCGCGAGGCGGATGGCACGGCGGATATCAACTTTTGCGCGGCTGACATTCACGCGCCTGTACTTGGGCACATTGTGGAGAACAGCGTGATTGTTGCCGCCATGCATGAACAACTGATCAGCCAGCCTGGGCTTGATTGCCTGATACCCGCCAGTGTTAAGACGCTGCACAACGCTGCAGATGCTGCCCGGTTGACCCTTGAAAACGGCCGTCAACTCTCTGCCCGGCTGGTGATCGCAGCCGATGGCGCTCAATCCCCTTTGCGCCAGCTGGCCGGGTTTGAAACGCGCGAATGGGACTATGAGCATGAAGCGATTGTGTGTTCCGTGCGAACCACAAAACAGCATCAGCAGTGCGCAAGGCAGATTTTTATGGATGAGGGCGTGCTGGCGTTTTTACCATTGGCGTCAGCCGGTGAACATTCGGAACAGTGGTGTTCTGTGGTGTGGTCAGTGTTGCCGGAGGTGGCTAAATCGCTGATGAGCCTGTCAGACGACGTGTTCTGCAAAAAACTGTCACAGGCCAGTGAGTACTGGCTGGGTGAGGTCATTCACTCGAGTCAGCGCATCAGCTTCCCGCTGCGTCAACGCCATGCGTTGGACTATGTGCGTCAACGGGTGGTACTAATCGGTGACGCGGCGCACAGTATCCATCCGCTGGCCGGTCAGGGCGCCAATCTTGGGCTGGCTGATGTTAAGGTGCTGGCAGACGAACTGCAGCGGGTTAAGTCAACAGGGCGTGATCCGGCAGATCCGCTGTTGCTCGCACGGTATCAGCGTGAAAGGAAGCCTCACAATATGTCGATGATGTTGCTGATGGAAGGCTTCAAACGCCTTTATGCCGAACAACCTTTGCCGATAAGGTGGCTGCGTAATGCCGGGATGCGTGCAATTGAGCACAGCCCAGCGATAAAAAACCAGCTCATCAGGGCAGCTATGGGTGCAAAGGTTTGAGCTTTATGAATCAGCTCTGTATTGATGATGGCTTTTCCCCTATCCTGTTGCTCGGTATCGATCCGGTGATTTTTGGGCCTGATTTGTAGAAAACAGATTAAAAACAACGGTAAATGGAGTTATAAAAATGAAAAAACTGATAAGCGTGTTGGCTGCCGCCGCGCTCATGTGCGGGCAGGTATTTGCAATTGATGAAGTACGTCTGGCTGCTGCACTTAACTCCGCAGAGCGCAGTGATGCCGACAAGGCTCTGGATCCTGCTCGTCAGCCCATTGCAGTGCTCAGCTTTCTGGGACTCGAAGAAGGCATGACCGTTATGGATGTGATGGCTTCCGGTGGTTGGTACACGGAAGTGTTGTCTCACGCAGTTGGCCCGCAGGGTAAGGTGTTGATGCACAACAATCCCGCGTCACTGGCGCGCGGCACTACTGCAGAGACAGTTAACAACCGTGTGAACGGTCGTCTGAATAATGTTGAGCGCGTTGAAAATACCTTTGATCAGTTGGGCGTTGCGCCCGGAAGCGTGGATCTGGCGATCACTCACCTGAACTTCCACGACGTTTATAATGCTAACCCTGACAATGCCATGGCCATGCTGGCCGCTATCAAAGAGGCGTTAAAGTCTGGTGGCATTCTGGGTATCGCAGATCACCGTGGCAATCTGGGCGCTGACAACACTGCATTGCACCGTATCCCGCTGGATACTGTTGCAAAGGCTGCAACAGATGCCGGTTTTTATGTTGTTGGCGTCAGTGACGCGCTTTATGTGGATAGTGATCCGCGCACTGCCGGCCCGTTTGACGAAAGTCTGGGACGCAATACTGATCGTATACTGCTCAAACTGATGAAGCCGTAAACTGCTTGTTCAATGTCCGCGGCCGTTTCATAGCAGCCGCGGATATTAACCCGATAAAAAGAAGTCAATTTTGAAACAAACCCTGCCCGCCTTTCCTTCGTTTGCCTGGCTGACGCGTTTTGCGTCGGTGTTCAAGTACAGTCGCATCGCCATTGAGATTGTCTGGCGCGCCAGCCCTGCGCTGACCATTGTCATGGCGTTGGCCACCCTATTTGCCGGTCTATTGCCTGCTGCCATCGCTTGGGTTGGCCAGTTGATTGTTGATGCTGTGGTGATGGCAATTCAGGCCGAGGGTGAATCGCGCGAACTGGCGAAATCTGATCTGCTGCGTTACGTGTTGGTAGAGGCCGGGCTGGTCGTACTAATGACGGGCGCACTCAAGATCAATAGCGTTTGTCAGTCTATTCTCAGGGTGCTGCTGGGAAATGAAGTGAACGTGATGATTCTGGAGAAGGCGCTGACACTGGAGCTGTCCAACTTTGAAGATTCAGAGTACTACGACAAGCTGGTACGTGCCCGGCGTGAAGCGTCGAGTCGCCCGCTGAGTCTGGTCATTGCTACATTTGATCTGATCAGAGATGGCATCTCATTGGTCAGTTATGGATTTCTGTTATGGCAATTCTCGGTCTGGGCCGTGCTGCTGCTGGGATTTGCCGGGGTGCCGGCATTTGTTGCTGAAGCGCGCTTCTCCGGAGAAGCCTTCCGCAATCAGCGTCGCCGCTCGGCTGAACGGCGTATGCAGATTTATCTGGAAATGGTGTTGACGCGGGAGGACGGCGTCAAAGAGGTCAAGCTCATGCAGCTGGGCCGGCTATTCCTGCAGCGCTATGTTGATATTTTCAACAACATTTACACCGAAGACCGAAGTCTGGTTCTGCGGCGTGGATTCTGGGGTTATGTGCTGGGTCTGATTGCCAGTGCCGCATTCTATTTTTCGTATGGCTGGGTCGCGTTTGCAGCCGTCGCGGGCGCCATCACGCTGGGTCAGATGACCATGTACATTGCGGTGTTCCGTCAGGGACAAGGCGCGGTAACCAGTTGTTTGGCGTCTATAAACCGCATGTATGAAGATAACTTGTATTTATCCAATCTCACAGAGTATCTGGGGCATAACGTGCCGGAGCCGACCGGCAATGTCACGCAGGGCCTGGATCCGCAGGATGGAATTCGTTTTGAACAGATCAGCTTTTTTTACCCGGGCAGCGATACACCCGCATTGGACAATATCAGCCTGCATATCCGTGCCGGCGAAAGTCTGGCAATTGTTGGTGAAAACGGCTCTGGCAAAACCACGCTGATCAAATTACTGACACGGCTTTACACGCCAACCCATGGACGTATTCTGTTTCAGGGTGTCGATCTACAGGACTGGAATATCGATGCGCTGCGCGAAAAAATCGGTGTGATTTTTCAGGACTTTGCCCGCTACCAACTCAAGGTTGGCGAGAATATTGGTGTTGGTGACAAAGATTTTATGGGCGAAAAGGACCTGGTTGAAGTCGCCTCCGAAAAAGGCCTTGCCGCTGATTTTATTCGCCACATGCCGGCGCAGTTCGACACCCAGCTTGGAACCTGGTTCCGCGATGGCAAAGAACTCTCTGGTGGGCAATGGCAGAAGATAGCGCTGTCGCGCGCATTCATGCGCAGCCGCGCGGAAGTACTCATACTGGATGAGCCTACCGCTGCAATCGATGCCAAAGCAGAAGCCGAAATCTTTGCGCATTTTCGCGAATTGACCAGCAACCGAATCTCAATAATCATCTCGCACAGATTCTCCACAGTGCGTATCGCTGATCATATCCTTGTCATGGATCAGGGCAAAATCATGGAGGAAGGTGATCATGCCAGCCTGCTGGCGCTGGGTGGTCAATACGCGACTCTGTTTGAATTGCAGGCCAAGGGGTACCAATAAACGCGGCACTAAAATCCGCATTATCGGGCCAGATCACTGGAAATTCTGTAGGTGGTCAGGCAAAACAAACAATGGTGAAATTCGCCGGTTGTTTGTGGATACAGTTATCAATGACAAATAAATAACCTTATATAACAATAAGATAAATATTGGCACGATTCGTGTAGTGATGTTCTTAAGCAATATTTTGCTCTGACATAACAACGCCACATGGTCGTGCCATTAAATGACAAGTCATAGTCTGATAGACCTTTTCACCCGCCACAAAGTGGCAGCCAATCTGGTGATGATCATGATGATCCTCTCCGGACTCTGGGCCGTCAGCAGGATCAATACGCAACTGGACCCTTCTGTACAGTCACCGGTCATTTTGGTGTTTGTACGTTGGCCGGGTGCGTCTGCTGAGGATGTGGAGAGACTCATTGTTGCGCCTATCGAGCAACAAATGACCACGCTCAATAATCTGCAGCAGGTTTATTCCACCACGACACAAGGCCAATCGCGCATCGATCTGGAATTCACGTTTGATGCTGATCTGAGTAAGGCACTAGAAGACGTCAACGACCGTATTGCCCAGGTCAGAAATCTCCCCGCAGATATTGAGCCTGTCACCGCCCGACGCGGCACGCGCTATGAAGAAATTGCTTCTCTGCTGTTGACAGGCGGCAGCAGTATCCAGGAATTACTGCCGATGGCGCGCCAATTTGAGCGCGAACTTTTTAACATCGGTGTAGAACGCATAGAATTTGTTGGCCTGCCTGAAGAGGAAATGGCTATTCAGGTGTCCAGTGCCAACCTGATGGCACTCAATACAACATTGGATAATGTTGCCTCTGCTATTCGTCAACGCAGCGCAGACTTACCGGCGGGTGTGGTTGCCCGTGCTCAAGGTGAGATGCAGTTGCGTGCAATCGAACAGCGCCGTGACAGTCAAGGATTTGAGCAGTTGCAACTGCAGCTGGGCGCCGGGGATGAACTGGTCAGGCTTGGGGATATTGCGACCATCGAAAAACGCCCTCGCGCCGGCCAAGCCGAACTTTCCAGAGAAGGAAAACCTGCCATCGAAATGAACCTATACCGGTTGAGTGACACGGATGCACTCACCTCGGCCCAGGCTCTTGAGCAGTGGTTGGATAAAACCCGGGCCGGGTTGCCAGAAGGCATTACGATCGAGGTGTATCAGGAAGTTTGGAAGCTGTTGAAAGAGCAGTTGGCGGTTATCTTCTCCAATGCCTGGTCTGGTCTTGTGCTGGTCGCATTGACACTGTTTGTGTTCCTGAATACCCGTACCGCCTGGTGGGTGATGCTGGGCATTCCGGTCAGCTTCTTGTTTGCAACCCTGCTTTATTTCTACTGGTTTGATGGCAGCATCAATATTCTTGCGCTGATCACTTTTATCATGGCGCTGGGCATAGTGGTGGATGACGCCATTATTGTGGGTGAAGATGCAGTCGCTTTGTTTGAGCAGGGTTACTCGGCTGAAGACGCTGCCTCTGGCGCTGCCAAGCGTATGTTTATGCCGGTGGTGACCTCCTCGCTGACGACACTTGCCGCATTTGTGCCCTTGCTGATTTCGGGCGGTGAAATGGGCGCCGTCATACAAACCATGCCTATGGTGTTGTTCTGCGTCATCATTGCCTCGCTTATTGAATGTTTCCTGGTTTTGCCTGGTCATCTGAAACACAGTTTCAGCCGCATGAAACGTGAGCACAAGCCATCTGCACGTTTAGCTTTTGACCGGGCGTTTTATTCTTTCCGTGATCGTGTCTACGCCCCGATGCTTGACTATGCCTTGGCGCGCCCTTACAGCACCTTGTTGACGGTGTTTGGCTGTGTGTTGCTGGCGCTCAGCCTGGTGATCAGCGGACGGGTAGGCCTGAATTTTGTCACCGGGATGAGTTTGCAAATGCTGGAAGCAAATGTGAGCTTCACCATGGATGCCAGTGACGCCCAGCGTCGGGCGTTTATGCAGAGCCTTGAGCAAACTCTGACCGAGACTAACGAGGAACATGGCAGCAGTAACATCAATGGTTACTACGTAGGGTACAACACCGCACAGTTGAATCAGGAGCGCAAGACTGGTCAGCAATACGCATCGATGCGAGTTGAATACAGTTGGGAAGATGAATATCAGCTTGATCCGCAGCGCTTTGTCAATCAATGGCAACAATCGGTTATCAAACCACCCTTTGTAGAACAACTGGTTCTGGAAGTGCGTGGTGGTGCCAATGGCGGTCGTCCTGATCTTTCGCTGGTGTTGCGCGGTGAGAATCTTGACAGCCTGAAGCAGGCGTCCGAAGAGCTGCAGTCAGCGCTGCTATCGTACGAGGGCGTAAGCAATGTGTTTGACAACCTGCCGTACGGTAAGGATCAGATGATTTTTTCGCTGACTACTGAGGGTGCAGCGCTCGGTCTGACGACAACAGGTTTGGGGCAGCAATTACGCAGTGCGTACTACGGAAATCGTGTGCAGATATTTAATCTCAACAACACCGAGCTTGAGGTGCTGGTAACGTTGCCGGATAACGAGCGTGATCAGATCAGCTCGCTGCGACAATTCCCGGTGCGTACGCCGGGTGGAGACGTCGTGCCCTTGGGGCTGATTGCGGATTTGTCTAGCCGGCGCGGGATTGACGTCATCAATCACAACGGTGGTTTTCTGTCGGTGATGGTGAGCGCCTCAGTTGACAGCCAGATCAGCAATGCGGAGCGTGTTCTGGCCAGCGTTCAGGCGGAGGTGCTGCCAGAGTTAAACCAGCGATATGGTCTAAGCTCGGAGCTGGGAGGCAGTAGTTTGCAGAATCAGCAGCTGTTGGAAACCATGCAGTTGGGTGGATCATTAACGCTGATATTTATCTACTTGATTCTGGCATGGTCGTTCAGTTCATATCTCTGGCCATTGGCTGTTATGTCGGCGATTCCCTTAGCACTGACGGGTGCGATTGTAGGGCATTGGGTGATTGGTGTGGATATTGGCGCGATGTCCATGCTGGCATTTTTTGCTCTGTCTGGCGTTATCGTAAACGACTCGATAGTGCTGGTCAGTTTCTTGCGTCGTGAACAGGATGCCGGCCTTAGTCTGACTGCTGCAGTGAGATCGGCGGCGTTATCCAGATTCAGGGCGGTGTTGCTGACTTCGCTGACCACCATTGCTGGTTTGTCACCCTTGATGTTTGAAAATTTCAGCCTTGCAATTTACATGGTGCCGATAGCAGTCACACTTTGTTTTGGTCTGGCGTTTGGTACGGCACTGGTACTGTTGGTCGTACCCGCAATGATAGTGATAGTTGAGCGGCTGAAGCCGCGATTTAGGAATGTTATGCCTGGCACAGGCGGATTAAAAATACAGGAAGGACATTGATCATGTTTGAGAGAGCGCAGATTGTCAGACAGTTGCCAAGACTTCGCAATGTTAGTGTAAGGCTGGCCGGGGTGTTGGTGTTTGGCGCCTTTGTTTCAGCAAGCGCAATTATTATTGCAACGGGGCCTAGTGCTTCTCCAGAAATAGTCTCTGAAAAAGAATGGCCGGTTAGTTATAAATCCATAACGTTGCAAGCTCTTGAGCCGATGCTGAAAGTGATTGGTCGTATGGAGTCAGAACAGACGTCGACAATACGCACGGCGATCCCCGGATCGGTATCCAGCGTGTTATTCAGGGAAGGTGACTGGGTAAATCGCGGTGAAGCTATGGTATTGCTCGATGATGCTGAGCCGAAGCTGGCCTTGCAGGCGGCAGAGTCTTCGCTGCGCCAGACGCAGGCAAGCCGCGATTCCGTGTTGGCCGCGTTTGAGTTGGCTCAAGCACTGACCAGCCATCATGAGGCGCAGGCAGCCATGGCCATTGCCAAACGCGAGCGCTTTGCTTCCCTTCATGAGCAGCGCATGATAGCCGACGCCCAGTTGGACGAAGTGTTGCAAGAGGCCAATGAACGCGCGATGACCTTGGCGCGTCATCATGCGGAAATAAAAGATTTTCCTCATCAGATTGCGCGTGCGGACGCGGCGGTGAGCGAAGCGCTCACGCGCGTTCAGCGAGCACAACTGGACTTGTCATTTACGCAGCTGACAGCGCCCTTTTCTGGCCGGATATTGAGCATCGATGTGGCCGTCGGTGATCGGATCAGCGGCGGTGCAGCATTGTTGATGCTGGCGGATTTTGAAAGTCTGCAGATCAGAGTTGCTGTTCCTGTGCATCAGGCACAGCGTCTGCGTCAGTCACTGGACAACGGGCAGCTCATCACCGCGCGCGCAGCAAATGCCGCTGTCGCTGAGCGTTTCACGCTGGTTGGGCTGGCAGGCGATATCAAGCCCGGGCAAGGAGGCATTGATGCATTTTTTTCAGTGGCAGCCGATTCTGTGCTGGCCTTGGGCAGTGTAGTGGAGCTGAGTCTGAATCTGCCGGCTGAAGCGGATGTTGTGTCAATTCCCCTACATGCGTTATACGACAACACCAGAATTTACCGGATTGAGCAAAATCGTTTGTCGGCTCTGGAAGTGCAACGTGTTGGCGAGTACGAAGATCATTTGGGTCAGTATCAATTGCTGGTCAGATCGCCTGAGCTACGCGAGGGTGATCAGATCATGGTGTCGCAGTTGCCAACGGCTGTGACAGGCTTGCTGGTTGCTCCTGTGGAAAATGGTGCCCCGGCGGCAACTGAACTGGCCGCTCAGTGGTCAAGCATAAACTGAGGTGATATTGTCTTTCTCCTGTCCGCAACCGGCTTTACTCAGGAGAAATATCGCGCATGGCTCAGTTATTGGAAGGACACGTTGTTATTGTAACCGGCGGTACGCGGGGCATTGGTCTGGCGATTGCGCAGGCTGTGCTGGCCGAAGGTGCGCGCGTGCTGATCACCGGCCGTTCGCAGACCAGTGTTGACGAAGGATTGGCAAAACTCGGCAATACCAACGCACATGGTGTTGCTGCCGATGTTGCGAGCGAGCCAGACACCGTTGCCGTTTTTGAAAAAGCACTGGCGCTGTTTGGTAAGGTGAGCGCGGTTGTTAACAATGCTGGTATCGCCCGTGCTGGCGCTATTGAAAATCTGCGGCTTAAAGACTTTCAGATGGTCATGGACACCAATCTGACGGGCGCCTTTTTGTACAGCCGTGAAGCCTTTCGCGTGATGAAAAACAACGGCGGCGGTCGTATTCTCAACATTGGCAGTATTTCCAGTCAGGTTCCGCGTTTTGGGTCGGTTCCCTACACCACCAGCAAATTTGGTCTGCAGGGAATGACACGCGCGTTGGCTGTTGAAGGCCGCGAGCTTGGCATCATGGTCAGTTGCCTGCATCCCGGTAATGTTTATACGGACATCTGGGATAATGCGCCGGCCTCCGTCATCAACGAACCAAAAATGGACGTCGCAGATATCGCACGTGTTGCGGTGTTGATGTTGAGCATGCCGGCAAATGCGACCATTATTGATGCGACAGTGCTCGATCCCAGACAACCTTTCCTGGGCCGTGGTTAAAAGCAGGCCGTCGTCAAAAACAGGAGAATGATCATGAATAAGACTCAACTGTCAGTGAATTATAGAGGACTACTATTTGGCCTGATTGCGGCATTCAGCAGCAGTGCATTTGCGCAAACAGCATCCCTGGTAGCGCCGGATGCATCGGTCACGCTGCTGTCGGACAGCTTCGCATTTACGGAAGGTCCAGCAGCTGATTCGGATGGTAACGTGTATTTTTCAGACATCCCTGCCAGCCGCATTCATTTGTGGACACTGGCTGGTGAATTGCAGACTTTCAGAGAAAACACCAACGCCAATAATGGCTTGTTCTTCGACAGCAACTGGCAGTTATTCGGTGCTGAAGGCGGCGCCGGGCGCATTACCCGTATGGATGACAGTGGTGTCGCTAGTGCAGTGATCGACCAGCACAATGGTGCGCCGTTTAACAGCCCTAACGATCTGTGGATTGACGCGGATGGTGGCATTTACTTCACTGACCCGCGATACGGTGATGAATCCAACAATCCGCAGCCGGGCTACTATGTTTATTATCTTGCGCCAGGCGCCACCGAGGCACAGGCAATCATCACGGATCTGGTCAAACCTAATGGCGTGATAGGTACCCGGGATGGCTCTACGCTCTATGTGGCGGATCATCTGGGTAACCAGACATTTGCATACACATTGAGCGCACCGGGTCAGGTCAGCCATAAACGGCTTATTGCTCCCCAGGGTTCTGATGGTCTGACATTGGACGAAGCGGGCAATCTTTACCTGACCGGTGGCCGGAATATCTCCGTGTACAGTGCAGGTGGCCAGCTTATTGAGTCGATTGAATTTCCGCTGGCACCGGCCAACATGACCTTTGGCGGAGAGAATCGGGATGTATTATTTGTAACGGCACGCACCAGTGTGTTTGCGCTGCAAATGGCTATTAAAGGTATGTACTGAGTCCGGTTTGCTGAGCCCATCACCGCGCTGGCATTGTTGAAAATGCTGGCGGGGTGATAAGACGCTTGTCAGTTGCGAATCAGATAATCAAATGCACTGAGCGCTGAGCGGGAACCTTCGCCCATGGCAATGATAATCTGCTTGAAAGGAATATTGGTGACATCACCTGCTGCAAATACGCCGGGTATATTGGTTTGACCTTTGGTGTCGATTTCAATTTCACCATGACGTGATGTGGTGACGATGCCTTGTATCCACTCGCTGTTTGGCAATAAACCAATCTGTACAAAAATGCCGTCCAGAGTCAGGGAGTGCACTTCATCTGTGCGCCGGTCTTTGTATTGCAATCCGGTCATTTTTTGACCGTCACCAAGGATTTCCGTGGTTTGAGCCATGGTTATGATGTCGACGTTGGGCAGGCTGCGTAATTTGCGCTGCAGCACTTCGTCTGCGCGCAAGGTGTCTGAGAATTCCAGAACCGTCACGTGTTTCACGATGCCAGCCAGATCAATTGCAGCCTCGATACCCGAGTTTCCGCCGCCGGCAACCGCCACACGTTTGCCTTTGAACAGGGGGCCGTCGCAGTGCGGACAGTAGGCAACACCTTTGCTACGGTATTGTTGTTCGCCAGTGACATTCAGTTCGCGCCAGCGCGCACCCGTGGCCAGAATGACAGACCTTGCCTTGAGTGAGGCGCCACTGGCAAAGCGTACTTCGTGATATCCACCGGGTTCTACAGCAGGCACCAGAGCCGACGCTCTTTGCAGGTTCATGATATCGACGTCGTAATGCTTGACGTGCTCTTCCAGTTCACGCGCCAGTCGCGGGCCTTCGGTTTCCTGCACAGAAATAAAGTTTTCGATAGACATGGTGTCCAGCACCTGTCCCCCAAAGCGCTCTGCCGCAACACCGGTACGAATACCTTTACGTGCTGCGTAAATTGCGGCGGCAGCGCCGGCCGGGCCACCACCAACAATCAATACTTCAAAGGGTTCTTTGGTATTCAGTTTGGCAGCCTCTCGTGTCGCTGAGCCGGTATCGATTTTTGCGAGAATTTCGTCAACACCCATGCGACCTTGGGCGAAAAGCTTTCCATTTAGGTAGATACTGGGCACAGACATGACCTGGCGCGTATCAACTTCCTGCTGAAACAGTGCGCCATCAATGGCGATATGTTTGATGTGAGGATTAAGAATCGCCATGACGTTCAGTGCCTGAACAACATCCGGGCAATTCTGGCATGACAATGAAAAATATGTCTCGAACAGAAACTCACCTTCAATGGCCCTGATTTGAGAAATTTTTTCATCAGACAATTTTGGTGGGTGTCCCCCGGTTTGCAGCAGAGCAAGAATCAGTGATGTGAATTCATGTCCCATCGGGATACCGGCAAACTGCAGATGCATTTCCGCATCCGCTCTCTGCAGTCGGAAAGATGGGCGACGAGTATCATCTCCATCTTCGCGTAATGTGATTTTTCCGCACAGCGTGGCAATCTCCTGCAACAGTGATTGCAGCTCGCGCGACTTGTCACTGTTGTCCAGCGACGCGACGATCTCGAAAGGTCGAACCACTTTTTCCAGATATGCCTTCAACTGGGTCTTTAAATTGGCGTCAAGCATCACATATTCCTCTTTAATACGAATTTCAGGCAAAAAAAACCCGGGCAATGAGCGCCCGGGCTTCTGTTCGGGCTTGATGCGACTTAGATCTTACCTACTAGATCCAGTGAGGGAGCTAGCGTTGCCTCGCCCTCTTTCCACTTAGCCGGACATACTTCACCGGGGTGTGATGCCACGTACTGAGCTGCTTTAACTTTTCGCAGCAGTTCCGATGCATCGCGGCCGATGCCGCCGGCAGTGATTTCCACTATCTGGATCTTGCCTTCCGGATCTACAACAAACGTTCCGCGTTCGGCCAGACCAGCTTCTTCAATCATCGCTTCAAAGTTGCGTGTGATGGTACCAGTCGGGTCGCCAATCATCGGGTATTGAATTTTCCTGATGGTGTCTGAGCTGTCATGCCATGCTTTGTGTGTGAAGTGAGTGTCGGTAGACACGCTGTATATCTCCACATCACGGCTTTGAAACTCGGCATAGTTGTCTGCCAGATCGCCAAGCTCTGTCGGGCACACAAAGGTGAAGTCAGCAGGATAGAAAAAGACAACCGACCACTTGCCCTTCAGATGTGCGTCGGTGACTTCAATAAATTTGCCATGGTGATAGGCGGTTGCTTTAAATGGTTTAACGTCAGTATTGATCAATGACACTTGATTACTCCTTTTACGTGTAGCCGGGTTTGGCGATGACTGAGACGGTCGCCAACATAAAGGTTTAAATTGAATAGGTGAAATAGAATATAAAAATTCTTGTGATAGATATTATAAATGAGGCGTAATAGCGGCAGCGTCTAAAGTTAAAAGAAAGCTGTGATGCTCAGATACAGAAACACTACAATGACAATAAGCGGGCTGATAGTTTTACCGGGTTCACGAAGGAACACCTGAAGCTGGGTTTCAGCTTCTCCCCGTGCACGAGCTGACTCATAGTCTGATCTCATGCGCCGGACACGCTCTTGCTGGTAGGTGTCGAGCAAGCCGCGTGCTTGCTCATAGTCTGTCTCATCATTGAGCCAGATGGCGGGCATGGAGATACCCCAGTTTCCAGCGGTTGTCTCGTAGAAAGAGATATTGTGTTCGTTAAGCAATTCCCGGACTTCAAAAGCTTCGTCGTCAGGCACATTGCGGAGTCGAAAAAGAAGTCTGGCCAATCCGGTCTCTCTTGGTGTGAGCCAAGGCTCTGTGAATGATGGTTTATGCAGTTTTACAGGTATTAAGTTTATCTGGTTTAACCCGGCAATGGCTTTTTAAATTTCAGACATCATCAAAGGACAATGAACATGACGTCAGCTTATGTATTCGGATTCAGTAAACGGAAGTTGCTTGCTTGCCTGGTAATGACTTACGTAATTTTGTTGCCAGCAGGTGGTTTTGCTCAAACCTCTGTCTGGCAGATCAGCAAGGGTGACAGCATAATTTACCTTGCAGGTACCCTTCACTTGTTAAGGCAGCAGGACTATCCCTTGCCCGCCGCATTCGAACAGGCCTTTGAAGCATCACAAAGTCTGCATTTTGAAACAGATATCGGCGCCATGTCTGACATGGGGTTGCAGCAGCGTATGCTCCAGCAGTTGACTTATCAGGATGGACGCACCCTGAGCACCGTGCTTAGCGCGGATGCCTATGCGGCGCTAAGCGAATACGCAGCGGGCACGGGCATACCACTGGCGATGTTAGAAACATTTAAGCCTGGGCTGTTACTCAGCACCTTGTCGGTTATGGAATTCCAGAAGCTTGGATTTACTCCCCAAGGGGTTGATGCCTACTTCTTTACCAGGGCCATGGGAGAAGGCAAATCCCGGGGGGAGCTTGAGACGATTGATGAGCAGATCGCCTTGTTAGCAAGTATGGGCGTGGGTTATGAAAGCCAGCTTGTTATGTACTCAATCCGCGATTTTGCCGAAATGGGCAGCGCTATTGAATCGATGGTTCGGGCCTGGCGCGAGGGCGATACGGAATCGCTGCGAGAAGAGTTTGTGGCGCCCATGCTGACAGAAACCCCCGATTTGTACGAAAGTGTTCTTGTTGACAGGAACAACAATTGGATGCCAAAGATTGAGGCTATGTTCGATACCGTTGAAACAGAATTTGTACTGGTCGGTGTCGCTCATCTTGTTGGTGAGCATGGCTTGATCTCAATGCTGCAGAGCAAGGGATACGAGATTGTTCAACTGGGGGCCGACTGATTAAAGCGGAAAGGAACGGTCAAAATTCAAGCCGCCGCAATATCGGCGGCTTCTGAAAAAACACTTAATTTGCAGTTTTGTGGCTCAGGATAATCTGCCGAGGACCGCGAGTATGCGTTTGACCACTTGTGCCAGTGGGTATCTGCTGCACCTTGCCGCCTGATTTCAGAAAAGCGTCCATCTGGCGCGCAAGTTCATTTCTATCACAGACGGGCAAGTCTTTTTTCGATTTGCTGGACATTACATCAACCTTGGTGATTACCGTGAAAAGTTGGCAAGTATACACCACGGCGTGCGGACCTGTCAGATCCGAATCAGCTGAAGTCTCTATATAGAGAGTTTCTGACATTCTCGGGGAGTGGATCAATTCTATGCAGATACGCAGGATGAGTACTAAATACCGCCCATTGCGCCCCGCTTTTGGCTGCCGCGATCATCTCGGGCGTAAATTCATACCGCATGAAATGAACGGCTGAGGTTTTGTCGGCTGTTGAGCGCTCCAGATCTTCGTCCGCCACAGGTGCAACCGGATCAAACCCCTCAATCTGGATGAAAACCTGGTGCTCCAGATTGACGAGAGTTTTCAACTTTAATCGGCGCTCTGATTCCTCTGGATATTCGATCATAAACGTGCATTTAAGATTGTTACCATCCGGAATCAAGGGGTTATAGGCTTCAAGTTCCTGAACAATTGACTCCGCGTCCCGTAAATTCTCAGCCCGCATCATCTCCTGCACCTGATACTTCATGGTCATGGTGTCTTCAAAATGCAGCGTTGCGTTTGGGCCCAACGCTAGGCGGCGGTTGTTCTTATGTTCAATCATGGCCTGTCGGATTGCAGGACGTTGCTTCTGGTATTGATCAAGAGTGCCAACACTGACTACGGTTAACTTTTTCATAATGATTCCGGAATACCATATGCTTTGCAAAGTAATTGCAGGGGATGTACGTGCGTCTGACCGGTGGCCAGATTTGCCTCAATGTGACGGCCCGCCACGGGACAGTCGCTGCCAAAGTGATCAGGATTTTGCTGTTTAATCTGCTTAACGACAGGCGCTACAATTTTGTTGGCGAACGCCCGCGACTCTTTCTTGACCGCATAAGTGCCATCATGTCCCGAGCAGCGCTCAATGTTTTTAACCGTTGTTCCGGGCACGAGTTCCAGAATCTGTCGGGTTTTGGGACCAATATTCTGTACGCGCTGATGACAGGCTACGTGATAACTGACCGAGCCCAGGCTGTTTTTAAAATTTGTATCAAGCTTGCCTGCTTTGTGAAGCTTAACCAGGTATTCAAATGGATCCTGAAACGCTTTGGCAACCACCTGCACCCGCTCATCATCAGGGTACAGCAGCGGCAATTCCTGTTTGAACATGAGCACACATGAGGGTACAGCGGCCAGAATACTCCACCCTTCCAGAGCCTTTTTATAGAGCTCCGGGATATTACGTTGCATCAGCATTTCAACTGACTTGAGATCTCCGAGTTCCAGCTTTGGCATGCCGCAGCAATGCTCACGCGCCATCAGTGATACGGTGACCTTGTTATGCCGGAGGACCTTGTAAAGGCTATCCCCGATGTCCGGTTCATTAAAATTGCAGTAGCAGGTTGTAAACAGCAACACTTTGCCATTCTCTTCACCCGCATGTTCTGTTGTATCGGTCTTGGCGGCTGAAGCAAGTGAGGTGTGCAGAGTTGGCCGGGAATATTCAGGCAGCCAGGCCTCCTGATGAATTTCCAGGGTTTTTTCCAGTGCGCTGCGGACGGTTTTATTGTCTTTGGCGGCATTAACAAGCGTGTTGAGCACCGGCAATGTCGCCATCTTGCCGATCATGTCTGTACTGGTAATAAGGCGATCGCGAAACTTGCTGTTGCCATCCTCAAAGTTGACTATTTTGGCGCGCAACATCAAATGCGGGAAGTCGAGATTCCACTCATGGGGCGGCACATAGGGGCACTTGGTCAGATAACACAGATCACACAGGTAACACTGATCAACAACTTTCTGGTAATCAGCAACGGCAACTCCATCAACTTCCATGGTGTCGCTTTCATCAACCAGATCAAACAACGTTGGGAATGAGTTGCACAGGCTGACACATCGACGGCAGCCATGACAGATGTCGTAAACCCGCTCGAGTTCTTTGTGGAGGTCCTGTTTGTCGTAGAACTTCTCACCATGTTGGTCGAGCGGGTAACGAGTGGGGGCACCAAGTCCGCCTTCGCGCTTTTCTTCAGACATTTTGGTGTCTCACGCTCCAGACCGGTTTGTCAGTCACCCAGTGCATCAAGTGCTTTCTGGAAACGGTTGGCGTGTGAGCGTTCTGCTTTTGCCAGGGTTTCCATCCAGTCGGCGATTTCATCAAAACCTTCGTCGCGCGCGTCTTTAGCCATTCCCGGGTACATATCGGTGTACTCGTGAGTCTCGCCGGCTACGGCAGAACGCAAATTATCGGCAGTGCCACCGATAGGCATACCAGTGGCGGGATCGCCTACTTCTTCCAGATACTCCAGATGGCCATGGGCATGGCCGGTTTCGCCTTCGGCGGTCGAGCGGAACAAGGCGGAGACATCGTTATAACCCTCAACATCCGCCTTCTGGGCAAAATAAAGGTAGCGACGGTTGGCCTGTGATTCGCCCGCAAAAGCAGCTTTCAGGTTTTCTTCAGTTTTAGTGCCTTTTAGTGACATGGTTTAACCTCTGAATCAGTTCTTGTCGTTGTAAGCAGGAGCCTTGGAATTTATATCAAAGGCCTTGCCCTTGCGAAAGAAATTTTTGATGATTCATGGATTAAACCGGATTCATCACCCTGGCTGCTCTTTTAACACGCGGGCAATCTGCTAGAATCGGGCATCCTGACCACGAGAGTTAGCCATGACGGAATCCAGAACCAGAAGCAAGCCCGCAGCAAAAGAGACAGCCTCCAAGCCTGCAGCGACCAAAGCCTCCTCTTCAAAAGCCTCCTCTGCCAAGGTGGCAGAGATCAATAAGGTCAAGAAGGTTACTAAGAGTGTGGCAGAGTCCAAATCTGCGGTTGTCAAAAAGCCCGCGGCAGCAAAAAAGACTGAATCTAAAGCGTCTGTCGCTACGCCCGTCAAGGTAAAAGCAACTGCTGTGAAGAAGCCGGCAGTCATTGTCAAAGCACCTGCGGCCAAAAAACCGGCAGTGACTGCTAAAAAGGCTGTCGCTGTCAAAGTAGCGCCCGTTAAGAAGCCAGCGGCAACCAAGGCCGCAGCTAGCAAACCAACAGCAGTTCCCAAAAAGCCATCAGCCACCATGGCTGCAGCAATGCCCAACAAATCCGGTGCAGCAAATTCACCGGTAATCCCGAAAAAGCAGGCTTCGGTCAAAGCAGACGCAGCCGGCGAAAAAAAATCAGTAACACCAAAGAGGATCGCAGAGACTGCCGCAACCCCGCCGGCAGAACCCAAAAAGCGCAAAGCAGCAGCGCCAAAAAAGGCTATGCCGGCGCAGGTAGCTGCGGAACTTATGGCAGAAGCGTCACCAGAAGTTGTTGCAGAGGTGCCCGCGGAAAAGCCGTCAATACAGGGTGCCTCGATCAGTTTCAGTGCTGTGCAGGAACCTCCTCAGCATCTTACGCTGCGCGTGGATGTAAACCGTGTGGTGGCGTTTCACTACCGACTTCGCGAAATCAGACCGGACGGCAGTTTCTCACCATGGATTGAGGAGTCATTCGGGCGTCAGCCGCTGTTTTATCTGCATGGGCACGGCAATGTGATTGCGGGTCTGGAGCAGGCACTGGCCGGCAAAAAAGCCGGGGACGCGATCAACATTACGTTGCCCCCCGAGTTGGCGTACGGACAGCGTACCTCTAACGACGTGATGCGGCTGCCAATCAAGCACCTGCACGGCAATGTCAATCCCAAGGCGCTTTTGCCAGGCTCAATTGTCACCATGAAGACCAATCAGGGTCTCAAAAATGCGCTGGTGATGAAGGTCGGAAAATTTAATGTTGATGTTGATACCAATCATCCTTACGCCGGTCGGACTCTGCACTATCAGATTGAGATTCTGGGTGTCAGACCCGCCAGCGCAGAAGAAGTTGCGCACCGTCATGTCCATGGCCCGGGCGGACATCAACACTGATTTTGAAAGGGCAGCACAAGGCGTTCATGCATTACTTTAAAAACAAGGGTTTTATCATGACAGCAGAGAACGAGAGTCGAAGGCAACTTTTGAAAGCAGGCGTTGGTGCTGGTCTGGTAGCAGCAACCGCCGGATTTCCATGGTTTGCGCTGGCGCAGGATGAGCGCCTGATGAGTTTTCTGGATATCCCCGAGGGCTATGCGCCGACTCCGCGACAGCCTGGCCGCACCCATGTTATTGATACGCGCCAGATCGATAGCTTTTACAGTGGTGACTTCTATGTGGTTCAGCATTACGGACAGCCCGAACTGGATGTCGCCAACTACAAGCTTGATCTGACCGGGCTGGTCAATCGCGAGCTCAGTTTCACGCTCGATCAGTTGCGTGCTCTGCCCGGCCGAGAAATTGATGCCGGTTTTGAATGCGGTGGCAATGGCAACCGCATGTTCCACGGCCTGGTCGGTAATGCGCGCTGGCGCGGTGTCAGCCTTCCTGCCTTGCTGGAGCAAGCGGGTGTTCAGCCAGCGGGACGCGAAGTTGTGTTTTTTGGTGGAGATGTGGGCACAGAGGAGATTCGCGGCCGCCAGGTTGAGAAGGTATTCGCGCGTAGCCTGTCTCTTGAAGATGCCATGCGTCCGGATAACATGGTGGTCTACGAAATGAATGGCGAACCTCTGCCGGTACATCACGGCCGTCCGGTCCGACTGCTGATCCCCGGTTTTTATGGTGTCGCCAATGTGAAGTGGCTCACCCAGATTCACGTCCAGGATACCCGTTACATGGGTCGTTTTATGGGACGTGACTATGTAACGCTGAAGCGTGAAATGGTTGGCAATCAAGAGCGCTGGGTTGAGAATTCGGTGGCGCGCATGAATCTGAAATCGGTTGTTGTGCGCGTCACTCAGCGTGGCAACATGCACAGGATCAGTGGATTTGCGCTGAATGATGGCACGCCGCTGCAGAGCGTCGAGATCAGCATAGACGGTGGCGCCTGGCAGCAGGCCAGTATCGATCCGCAGGCCAGTCAGTACAGCTGGAAACCCTTCCATTTTGACTGGACCGGCGCGACGCCAGGCGAGCATACGGTGGTTTCACGTGCGACTGACATCAACGGTCATTCACAGGCTATCGCAGAAGAGTTGCCTGAACGCGTCAGCTACTGGGAAGAGTTTGGTCAGTTTCCGCGGCGGGTAATGATAGAGGCGTAATCTTTGCTCATCTGATGTGGCTACAACTGAAAGGGAGCAGTTTGCTGTGAAATCATTTCTGGTATTGACGCTGATTGGTAACGACCAGCCGGGTCTGGTGGAATCACTGGCCCGGATCGTTGCGAGTCATCATGGGAACTGGCTGGAAAGCAATATGTCGCGCCTGGCAGGGAAATTTGCCGGGATACTGCGAGTCAGTGTTGATGAACAGCATGCGGATAATCTGATTGCTGCCCTTGACGGTCTTTCCCCGCTTCTGAAATTGGTCGTCGAGCGCTCAGCCCATGCCGAGCCGGATCAAGTGCCGCAGCAATGGCGGCTCAGTCTGGTGACTAACGACAGGCCCGGCATTATTCGTGACGTTTCAGGTGTGCTGGCGCGGCAACTTGTCAATGTCGATGATCTGCAAACAGAGTGCGCACCGGCCCCTATGTCCTCCGATATTCTTTTCAAAGCCAGCGCGGTGTTACAAATCCCGGCCGGCCTGAATATTGAAGCGCTGCGAGCACAGCTTGAGAGCCTGGCGGACGACCTGATTGTTGACCTTATTTTGATCTCAGGCTGATGATGCTCCAGCCTTTGGAGCGGGCGTGAGCGCGCAGCGTGTCATCCGGATCAACGGCAATCGCTTCACCAGCGACTTCCAGCAAGGGAATATCATTAAAAGAATCGCTATAGAAAACACTGTCATCAAGGCTTAGTGTTGCATCGCCTCGCAGACTCAGCCACTCCTGCAACTTGGTGATTTTCCCAGCTTTAAAACACGGAATACCCGAAATCTTGCCAGTAAAAACGTCGTGCTGAATTTCCAGATCGGTGGCAATCAGATCATGGACGCCCAGCCGCTCGGCAATTGGGCCGGTCACAAAGCGATTGGTTGCAGTCACGATCAGGCAAAGATCCCCGGCAGCCTTGTGCTTATTCACCAGGGACTGCGCGGCGGGCAGCATCATCGGTTCCACAAACAGCGACATAAACTCGGCGTGCAACATTGACAGTCGTTGCTTGCTGAATCCCACCACAGGTGCAATGGCAAACTCCAGATACTCATTCATATCCAACACGCCTTGTTTGTATTGGGCATAAAAACCGTCATTGCGGCGCCGGTGCTCGTTTGCATCCACCAGACCCGCGTGAATCAGGTATTCGCCCCAGGCGTGGTCACTGTCGCCCCCCAGCAGTGTGTTATCCAAATCAAAAATAGCCAGCCTGCTCATACGTGTGGTGTCCCGGGTTGATTAACAGCGCCGCCATTATAACCTCAGGGGCGCGCTTTTTTGCCGTGCAAAATTGTGAAACAATGCGGAGCTGTCAGAACCATTCAAACCGGTTGATCTGACGTCTGTACAACCACGGGGAAAGCGGGCTGCCACATGATCGATGCTGAAGGTTTCAGGCCGAATGTCGGTATTATCATCTGCAACCAGAAAGGGCAGGTGATGTGGGCCAAGCGCATTGGCCAGGATGCCTGGCAGTTTCCGCAAGGTGGAATACGTCATGGTGAACGGCTTCAACAGGCCATGTTCAGAGAATTAAAAGAAGAAGTCGGGCTTGAGGCCAGAGATGTTGAAATTCTGTCCAGCACCCGGGATTGGTTGTATTACCAATTGCCAAAAAACTATATCCGGCAAAACACCAATCCGGTGTGTATTGGCCAGAAACAAAAGTGGTTTTTGCTGGGCTTGAAGGCAGATGAATCGCGTATCTGCTTGTCTAATCAATATGTATCGCCAGAGTTCGATGATTGGCAGTGGGTGAGTTTCTGGTACCCGTTAAGCCAGGTTATTGAATTCAAGCGAGAGGTTTATCGTCAGGCGCTCAAGCAGTTAGTGAAGCCCCTGAACCGCTTTATCATTTCATAAGGCGCCCGCTGGCGTCTGAGCACCCTTGTTTATGCTTGATAGATTGCGTGAAATAGTCCAGGAGGTGAACACCGCCACGGACCTGCAGTCCGCACTCGACGTGATTGTTTCTCGGGTGCGTGACGCCATGCAGACACAAGTCTGTTCGGTCTACCTGTTGGACACTGAAGTTAACAGTCATGTGCTGATGGCCTCAGAAGGCTTGCGCAAAGAGTCCGTCGGGCATGTCAGCTTGCAGCTGGATGAAGGGCTGGTGGGTTTGGTCGCCCGCAACGGCGAGCCAGTCAATCTGCAGGACGCCCAAGCTCATCCGAATTATCATTATTTGTCTGAAACCGGTGAGGAGGCATTCAGCTCCTTTCTGGGGGTTCCGATCATTCACCATCGCAAGGTGTTGGGTGTACTGGTTGTGCAGCACCGCGAGAAGCGCTACTTCGACGCGGGTGAAGAAGCTTTTCTGATCACGTTGTCCGCGCAGTTGTCCGGCGTTATCGCGGCAGCCGAAGCAACCGGTGCAATTCAGGGCACCAGCCCCTCTGGCCAGCGCCGCGCGGATGCAAGCTTCAGTGGTATTTCCGGTGCATCGGGTGTTGCCATCGGTCAGGGCGTGGTGGTTTTTCCGCA
>CALQJO020000034.1 GCA_943330915.2 Rhodoferax sp. OV413
CATCGGTCTGGTACCACTGCTGATGGCCACCGGGCCTGGCTCAGAGATTCAGAAGCCGCTGGCGATTGTGGTGATCGGCGGCCTGATCAGCTCCACCCTGCTGACGCTGTTCCTGCTGCCCATTACTTACCGGCAGTTCCACAAAACAACTCAACAACTTGCTGTCACAGGAACTCATTCATGAAAACCATGCTGATACTGATGACCTCTCCGGCACTGGAAGAGGACATGGTGGATTTTCTGCTCGATCATCCACATGTTGAAGGGTTTACCTCGCTGGCAGCCTATGGACACGGCCAAACCGCTGCCATGTCTGTGACTGAGCAAGTGGCTGGCCGACGCAAACGGGTTCAGTTTCAGATCATCATGGACGTGGGGGCGGTGGATTCTCTGACGCAGGAGCTCGCCGGGCGCGTGGGTCAGGATGTGGTGTTCTGGCAGGTGCCGGTATCAGGCCTGGGACGAACCTGACACCAGAGCAAGCTGCAATACCTGAACCGGCCGTTGAAGAGCTTTACTCCAGCGCTTCATACACCAAGGTTTTGAAGCGCTCACGGAACCCATTACCACCCGCGGGTGACACCTGAGCCATGATGATGGTGACCATGTTCTGACTCGGGTCTATCCAGAAACGCGTGCCCGCTGAACCATCCCACCAGTATTCACCCAGATTGACGGTATGGTTGTAGGCGCCGGGGTCAAGAGCAACTGCAAAGCCTCCAAGACTCCAGCCTGAGCCCGCCCAGTAGCCGTTGCTGCCGATGGGCATCAACGCCTCGGGCACTGCATTTACAGCTGCCTGCCGCACGCCCTCTTCGCTGAGCACACGCAGCCCGTTGGCCATGCCGTTGTCGAGGAACAATTGTGAGAACTTCAGAAAATCTGCGGTTGACGACACCAGGCCTACGCCGCTGCTGTTCAGCGCACGCACCTCTGTCACGGGAATGTGTTCCATTTCATGCGGGCGCAGTTTGCCCTCCGCATCCGGCCTGTACACGGTGGCCAGCCTTTCCCGGCGACTGTCATCCACGTAAAACACGGTGTCGGTCATGCCCAGCGGCAAAAAAATCTCTTGCTGGAAAAAACTCGCAATGTCCTGCCCGGACACCACCTCAATCACCCTGCCCAGTACCTCCGAGTGCATGCCGTAACGGTACACGGTGCCCGGATCTTCAAACAGCGGAAGTACCGCCAGGTTATCAACAACCTGCGTCAGTGTCTGATCATAACTGTGCACATTGTTAGCGCGATAAAACGCACTGTTGCGGTCACCGATACCTGAGGTATGCAGCAGCAACTGTGCAATGGTGATATCGCCATCGCGGGCACGCACTTCCTCAATATCAGCATCATCGGCATCCTGCAGCACGCGCTGATCCGCAAATTGCGGCAAGTACTTCTGCACCGGATCGTTGACACTGAGCAGGCCTTTGTCCTGCAGGATCAGAATACCCAATGCGGTAATTGGTCGGGTCATCGAATAAGTGCGAAACAGCGCATCAGCGGTCATCGGTTGTGCTGACTCAATGTGCTTGAAGCCCAGCGCCTGCAGATACACCAGCTTGCCATCTTTGAGCACAGCGGCGACGGCGCCAGGAATATCGCCCGCATCAATCTGCGCTTGCAGGGCCGCAGTGACCGCATTCAGTCTTTCCTGCGACAAACCCGCCTCAGCGGCACTGATACTGTCAAAACCTGGCAAGGTAGGGGTTTGCTGCGACTGGGCAATTGCTGCCGCCGGCACCAATAGAGTCATTGCAAACACTGCACAGGTGAGTAAACCGCTCGCTGGGCGGTTAACCATCTTTACCCGGCCAGTCTGGACACGACTGGGGGCTATTTGCGGCAAGGTAAGCCACTGAGATTGTTTCATGGGTGTACTCCGTCTGTTTTTGTAACGCAGGACTTAACAGCACGGGTTTGAGCGGGCTGCTGTTGATGGTGCAAGCTTAACCGCCACCCGCCATGCCCACAATCGGCAGCCGGCCTTTAATTGACTCGTCAGACACATCTGGTTTACTCTCCGGACGATCGATCGCACAGAAAATCGCGACAAAACAGGGTGTTATGAAAAGTAACATCTTCGTCATTTATGTGCAGATTGGTAACACTCTCTCATCATCCGGAGAGTTGCAACATCGTCTGATCGACATTTCCAAAACAACAATAAGCAAAGAACGAACCAAGAGAGTTGATGACAACTCCGCGCGCATCGAAAGGGCTATGCTTTTGATGTCGTTTGCTTTTGTTTTTTTGCGTTCTAAAAAACCGGACGATTAACTTAACTGCAGTAACAATAAGTATTAAAGGGGGGGAAACCCGATGAAATTGAAAGAACTGTATCGGTGTATAGCTTGCGTGACTCTGGTTGCGCCCACACTGGTGTTTGCTCAACAGGCACCAGAGATCGAAGAGGTTGTTGTTACAGGTTCATTGATTCGTGGCACACCTGTCGACGCGGCACTGCCAGTCGAAGTCTATACACAGGAAGACCTGAAACTGTCAGGCTCTCCTTCCGCGCTGGACTTTGCAAAAAGTCTGAGCATCTCCGGAGCAACCTCTGGTGAGTCATATTATTTCGGCGGTGCCGGCCTGACCGGCAGCGTGAGCTACAACCTGCGCGGTATCGGCGCGGACAAAACGCTGTCGCTGTTTAACGGCCGACGCGTGACTCAAAACACGTCTGTCATTCCATCGATTGCCTTGGCACGTACTGAGATCCTCAAAGACGGCGCGGCAGTAACCTACGGTGCGGATGCCACAGGCGGTGTTGTTAACTTTATCAGCCGTGACAGCTTTGACGGTGTTGAAGTGCAGTCCTCTTACAAGGCCATCGATGGCTCGGATGGCGACTACACCTTCGGCATCATTGGTGGTTTTGGCAGCGAGCAAACTGACGTTGTCTGGGCAGCACAGTGGGAACACCGTTCACGTCTGGACGCCAAAGATCGTGCATTTACGGATCAACCTTACGGCGTCAACCCTGCCCCGTGGTCTACACTGACCAACCTGGCTGGCTGGTTGCCACGTGGCGCACTGCCGGCAACGCAGGTGTATAACCCGGCTTCTTCTACGGCGAACGGCGACTGGGGCGCACCCACGGGCGGCGTCATCTCTGACTACACACAAAGCTCTTGTGAGGCGGTCGGCGGTGTTTTTGTAAACGCATTCAGCTGTGCATACAACTACATTCCTTACTACAACGTTGTTTCTGAGAACGATATCTATCGTCTGTACACTCAGGTAAAAACTGCCGTCACCGACACCATGGACTTTTACGTGCGTGCGGCCTACTCCATGGTTGACACGCCGTATCAGTACGGCTCACCGTCACAGCCAGTTATACGCGGCCCCGCTATCCATGGTGGCGCGACTTACCAGCTGTATGTCCCCAGGACCAACCCGTTTGTGGCTGAGTTTGCACAGCGCACCGGCTTTGCCAGTAACCCTGCGTTTGCGGCCACTCAAGGCTTTACGCCCGTTACCTACCGCGCCTTTGCACACGGTGGACTGGATACGTTTGCCGAAGACGGCAAATTCAGTACGCCCAGCAAGATCCGTAACAAGTTTGCACACCTGTCATCGGGTTTTGAGGGCGAATTTGATAACGGCATCAGTTATGACATCGCTGCGACCTACAACCGCACCAACCTGTACGCAGACAGCCCAGACATGATGCTGTACCGCGTTCAGCAGGCGCTGAACGGTTTTGGTGGTCCAAACTGTAACGTCGCTGACCAGAACCCCAACCGATTCGGCACTCAGAACCCTGCGCTGGCTGGCTCTGCGGGCTGTTCATGGTACAACCCCTTTGCATCCAACTTTAAATCACAACCGGTTTATGGTCTGGCCAACCCCAGCTATGTCAACGGCGCTGAAAACTCGGACGAGCTGATCCGTTGGTTGTTCAATGACCGCGCTTCACGTGACATCAACTGGAACCTGACCTTTGACGCTGTATTCAGCGGCGAAACTCCGGTCAGTCTGCCGGGCGGCAATATTGGCTGGGCGGCCGGTGCACAAGTGCGTACCACTGAAAACAACGAGATCGTCAGTGACCCGCTGTTCAACGGTTCAACCCCTTGCCAGGTGCCGGCTGCTGACGGCCAGGTACCCCGCGCACCCACTGATCCGCTGTACAACGGCTGTACACCTGACGGCCCAGGCCCGTTCCAGTTCTTCGGCACCAACGTACCTGACTACAGCACACAGGATCAGAACTCCGTCTTCGGTGAATTGAGCCTGCCGGTGTTTGACTCCCTGTACGTGTCTGCGGCAGTGCGATATGAAGAGTTTTCGGGCGGCCTCGACTCCACGGTATACAAAGTGTCTGGCCAGTACACACTGACTGACAACTTGTCCTTCCGTGGTTCTTACGGCACCAACTATCAGGCACCTGGCGCAGATGTTATTCCTGGTGAAGTCACCAACGGCACCAATAGCTACACCATTGCTGCCGGTAACTGGCGCGGCGCACAGACTGTCACTGCAGCCGGTATCGTTCCTGAAGAAGCAACCGTCTGGAGCTCAGGCGCCATCTGGCAATCCGAAGGTTTCACCGCCGGCAGCAACTTCCGTTTGATTGTTGATTACTTCAACATCGAAACTGAAAACGAGCTGGCACTGCTGGCCTCGGCCAACCAGATCGCAACATCTGTATTCAGCATTTCACCAACCGGTTCTGCAACCATTCCAACCAACGGTACAGCGCTGGCAAACTGCGCTCACCCGCTGGCAGGTCGCGTTGTCTTTAATGGCCAGTGTGTGCAGGGCGTCACCACTGCAGCTGATTTTGCATCCGTTCGCACCGATTTTGGTAACGGCCCGGGACAGACCACGGCTGGTTTTGATATCCAGTCCAGCTATGGATTCCCGGCATTTGCGGGCGATATCACCTTCAGTGCAACCGCTACCAAAATCAACAAGTTCGACTTCTCAGCAACCACACTGGATGGCTTCCAGATCAGTGCCAGTGATGATCGTCTGGGTTTCCTGAACTTCGCTACTATTGCTAACGCAGTATCCGAGTGGCGCGGCAACCTGACTGCCAACTACTCACAGGGCGACCATAACTTCCGTCTGATGGCGCAGTACATCCAAGGCGTAAAGGATGATCGTTTCTTCACAGCCGATGGCTCGCGCGTTGGTGATGCTGCACTGACGCCAAACGGCCGTCAGCCGGGCACAACCACTCCGTTCGGCCCAAGCACCTACGGTGTGTTTGGTGACGACTGGATCGCGCTGGACTTCCACTACACCGTGGATCTGGTGAACTGGGATGCCACACTGAATGCATCCATTCAGAACCTGACTGACGAAATGCCACCAGAGTCTCGCCAGGAAATGGGTTACGACCCACGTATCGGCAACCCGCTGGGCCGCACCTTTGAAGTGGGTCTGACCAAGCGTTTCTGATCGATTGATAGTCCGGAGCCTGTCGTGGGCTCTGATAAAAGCCCTGCCTGGTTTATACCGGGTGGGGCTTTTTTTTCTTTACCGCAGCAAGTGGAATGCTTTACTGTGACTTGTAACCGCGCGTAACGTTACCGGAACAGAACAGGGAGAATACTATGAGCATAAGTTTGGTATGGATTCTGGTGGGGCTGATACTGATCGTTTCAGAGTTATTGGCAACCAGTGTGATTGCGGTGTTTTTTGGGATTGCGGCCCTTGTAGTGGGTGTGCTGCTGCAAGTGGGGCTGATCGAATCGATGGCAGCACAGTTCACAATATTTGGTGTGATCAGTCTGTCAACGCTGCTATTGGTACGCGGTAAGTTCCAGCGTTGGTTCAAAGGTTATACGGCGGATGCCAGCGAAGGCAAACCCGACTTCCAACAGGATATCGGCGCCCGTGGCATTGTTGTGGATGACTTTGTGCACGGTAGCGGACGAGTCACTATCAATGGCGTACGCTGGACCGCCTTCTGTGACGAAGACCTCAAATCAGGCGATGCCGTCTGGGTTGCCAGCAACAATGGCATTGAACTGACAGTCACCCGACAAAAGCCGTAAAGCAAAATAAAAATACTCTTCAATCGTTACTGCAACAACGCACAACTCACAGGGGAATAACATGGAAGCTCTCAGTATCAGCAATATTTTAGCCATTGGTTTTGCGATTATTGCGGTGATTACCGTGGCCAAGACCGCGCGGGTTGTTCCGCAGCGTTCCAATTTTGTGGTTGAACGGCTGGGCAAATATTCGCGCACCCTGGATTCCGGTTTTCATATTCTGATTCCATTTATTGATAAAGTCGCTTATCAGCACACGCTCAAAGAAGAAGTCATTGACGTCGAGCGCCAGACTTGTGTGACCCGCGACAACATCCAGGTGGGTATTAACGGCGTGCTTTACATGCAAGTGGTAGACGCCCACAAAGCCAGTTATGGCATTAATAACTATCGATATGCCGCCAGCCAGCTCGCGCAGACCACCATGCGCTCGGTGATCGGGCAGACCGATCTGGATAAAACTTTTGAAGAGCGCGCCAAAATCAACGAAAACGTCGTCAATGCGCTGGATGAAGCGGCAACGCCTTGGGGCATCAAGGTGCTGCGTTATGAGATATCCGATATTGAACTACCCGCCAGTATCAAAGACGCCCTTGAGCAGCAAATGCGTGCCGAGCGTGAACGGCGTGCGGCCATCGCCAAATCTGAAGGTGAACGCCAGGCAATGATCAACGTTTCTGAAGGCCAGAAGCAGGAAGTCATCAACCTGTCTGAAGGCGACAAAATGCGTCAGATCAATGAGGCGGAAGGCCGAGCCCGCGAGATCGAACTGATCGCCGAAGCGACCGCCACAGGCCTGCGAATGATCGCTAGTGCGATACAGGAGCCCGGTGGCAAAGACGCGGTTAGCCTGCGCGTGGCCGAACAGTACGTCAAAGAGTTTGGCAATCTGGCCAAGCTGAACAACACCATGATTGTGCCCGCCGAACTGTCTAACATTGGCGGCGCAGTGGCGGCGCTGACGGAGATTTTGGGTGCGGGCAAGATGAAGTAACAATAGATGCCAACTGACACGTATTAGACTTTGTAATGAACTTATAGCGTCAGGCCAGAGAAAGGAAAGACCATGTACCTGATTGCAGCCTTTGGCTTCCTTATGATGGTACTTAGCCTTTTGATGATCGTAAAACCTGATGCTTTTTCAAAAGGCATAATCGTGTTCAGTGAAAAATCCTATTTTCATCTATTCGAAATCATCAGCCGACTTGTTGCGGGCGTAATTTTTGCTGGATTTTCCGCAAACACAGTTTTTCCTCAATTTTTTTTGTTTATCGGTTACGGCTTAATTCTGGTCGGTGTAGGCCTGGCGTTGACCCCTCCCAATTTACACAAGAAATTTGCGGTTTGGTCGGCCAATAGTTTCAGAAACAAGTTCCGGTTAATCGGCATTGCGTCTGTACCATTGTCCATGTTTTTAATTTACGCAGCGATTGGAGCTGCATAAACCAAACAAATAAATCACACGGATGGATTACGCATGGAACTCAACCGCAGTCTCCTTAAGGATGCGACAGAACACGGCCTGATCAGTGAAGTTCAAGCGCAGCAACTTTGGCAATTCCTCAGCGAGCGAGGCAAGGACACGCCGAGTTTCCGCATAACGCACGTTCTTTATTACCTCGGCGGATTGATCGCCGTTATTGCAATGAGTGTGTTCATGACGCTCGGGTGGGAACACTCAAAGGGATGGGGAGTGTTCTTCATTGCGCTTGCTTATGCCGGGGCCGGTCTTTGGCTAACAGAGTATCTTCTGAATCGCCGCCAATTGCCAATTCCCGCTGGCATCACCGCGACCTTCGTTGTCTTGCTAACACCACTGGCGGTTTATGGCTTGATAAACGAACTCAACTTGTGGGGTGATGGAAGAGAATTTCGTTTTTACTATTACGACCCGGCCTCAAGACTTTTTATGGAGCTCGCAACGCTCGCCAGTGGTTCGGTCATGCTGTGGCGCTATCGTCTGCCCTTCTTAATGATGCCGATTGCAGTAACACTCTGGTTCTTGGGCATTACGTTAACTCAATTAATTTTCCGCGACATCAACGGTGATGCTGACGTCATTTTATTGTGGGTAGAGGTCGTTTCACTGTGGCCGGGCCTACTCATTGTGGTGCTTGGTTTATGGGTGGACATTCGGACCCGGCATGACAAGGATTATGCATTCTGGCTCTATTTAGTTGGCGTCACTGCATTCTGGAGCGATTTGTCGTGGATGTACTCTCAACATGATCCTGACAAATTCATCTACCTGTGTATCAACCTTTTATTGATCGTTGTGGGAACCATGCTGTTGCGTAAGATTTTTACGGTGCTCGGTGCCCTGGGCACAACGTGGTACCTTGGCTATTTTGCCTACGATGTGTTCAGCGGCAGCATGATGTTCCCCTTTATTCTGACTATCATTGGCCTTGGGGTTATTTATCTGGGCATTATCTGGCAACAACACGAACAAAAATTCAGTAGTAGGCTCAGGAAAATGCTCCCTGTTTCGGTGAGAGAACTCGTTGAGAAAAGACAATAATACGGCTCATGGTGCCACGATATAAACTCAGACTTAGCGCTTTTTTTGGCAGCATTCTGGTCAAACACATCCGGGCTCTTTTAACTTACTCATGCACATAACAGATACATCCCAACCACACACCGCAGTTGAATTGTTGTCCCACGACTTAGCGCCTGATAGAGATTGGGCAGTGCGCTATGTCTACATCTTGCGCATGCACTTGTGTTTTGTTTTATCTGGCCTGCTGACATTGCACGCACCGGTGTGGGCGCAACGTACTGAGTGGGTTCAGAGTGCTGAACCCGTTTCATCGTTTCTGTTGACTGATGCGCTGCTGTCAGACGAAAACAGTGTAGAGCGTGCCGGCTTTGCTGCCCCGGGGCAGCCAACATGGACTGCGCTGACTGACTTCGAAACCGCACTGATACAGCGATTTGAGCATCAGACATCCGCGTCGGCAGATGATCTGTTGGAGCTGTATCTGCTGGCCTCAGGCGACATCCGTTCCGAGCAACAGGCACACGTTTTTCAATCACAGATAGACGCCTTTTTTGATCAGCATGACGATGTGCTGCGCATCGCTGATGAACGCGAGCGCGGTGCTGAGTTATTGCGCAGAATGCATAGACATTTTCTGCACGCAGATCAACGTGCTCCGCTGGCCGGGTACGATGCGGATCAAAGCCGTCTGAGCGAACTGATGCGCAGCGGGGTCTATAACTGCATCAGTTCCGCTTTGTTGTATCTGCTGCTTGCGGAAACTGCCGGGTTGACGAGTGCAGGCGTGATCATGCCATCACACGCCTATGTGCAAATCACCCTGCCTGATGGCCACGTCGCCGACGTAGAAACCACCGCCGCCGATGGCTTTGATGTAGTCAGAGATCAGGCGTTTTTTAGTCGTCAGGCCAGCGACTGGTTTGCGTCGCGCCGGTTGGTGGTGCCGAGTTTTGCTGACTATGAACAACGACGTGTGGTCAGCGCAGCGGGGCTGGGTTATGAAAGCATGTGGAGCCAACACACCACGGAAACGCGCCTGCACTACGCCGACCGCATGCGGCTGGCGGAGCTTCGCGGCGTCATGCAGGCCGACCAGGCGGATGCTCAACACAATCGATTGGTGTATTACTACCGTGAAGCCGACTACCTCAGACGGCAGAATGACATGGTTTTTCTTGATGCTCTGATGTCGCGCATCAACCCGTTACTGGCTGGTTTTGACAACCGCGCAGCAAACGATCATTTCAGCGATGCGGTCACCGCAGTACCACTGCTTTTGTTGCAGGCCGAACGCGCCGAGTGGCTTTTCCGGCGCAGTGCACATGAGAGCCTGAGTGAGCTTGAAGAAATTAACCCAGGCGAGGTCAATCAACTGGCCGAGCAAGGTCAGCAATTGGCCTTATCCGTGTTAGGACAGGCTGCCAGCGCTGCACTGAATCAGCAATTGATCCGCGACCTGTCCTATCGTGCGCTCGGGGTGCAGGTTACCAATCTGCTGGAGACTAACGCCATGAGTGAAGCGCGCAACGTGATTGCGCGGTTTCCGGATGATTGCGCAGACTCAACTTTTTGTATCAACGCGCTTGAACAGTTTTATATGAAACTGGGGCAGCAGCACTGGGCACAACGCGACTGGCCGGGCGCAATTTTTGTCTATGAGGAATACCTGGCACGTGGACTGCAGACCAACAACCGTCAGGTGTTCGAGAGCAATCTGCAATCCGCTTACCTCAATCAGGCTGAACAGCACTGGTTTGATGAAGAGCGCGATGAAGCACTGGCAATTCTGGAAGTCTGTGTCATCACGGTTGCAACGCCGGAACGCTGTCAGCAACGTCTGCAGGCGGCGCGTCAGGGGCGCTGACGGCAATCCAGTGTTGCTCCCAATCGCGCACATCATACAAACCCGTCCCGGGAAATGCCGGCGGTCTGTTATGCTCGAAGCGAGGGTCATATTCAATGTGGGTGCTGTAACGCGGCTCGGTTGCCGACACTGAACCGGCCACTAACGAGCCGTAAACATGCAGCACGCCCTGATGGCGATCGCTGAAGCGCCGCACGCTGAATCGATCGCGGGCAAACAGGGCGGCGTTAATACGCAGATCGCCGGGACCGGTGACGGTGGCACTGGCCACCTCGATGCTGCCGTCACTGATCAGCGCCAGATAGTCAGCGGAATCCTCCGAGGCATCCACATACTCAAGATTCCCTGTAATCATCTGTCGCTGCGGCGAGTACACCAAAACTCGACCGGCGATGTCTCCCGATAACTCAAAACGTGCACGATCAATGCCGGCAATGATCAGACCTGCCTCCGGCACCAGCACACGCCCCTGCTCTCCGTTGTTGATGTCCGTCCAGACAATACCAGCAGCGCCCTGAAATTCCAGACGGGTATCTTCGCTCAGTGTAAACACCTCAGCGCCGGACTCCAGCCAATGGGACGGAAAGGCTGTTTGAGGCAAGGCTATGCGCCCGGTGCCGGTGCGAACGCCGGCCGCAAACATGCTTGACTCACGCACCCGGCGTGTCAGCGCTTGTCGCCGCGCAATGGTGACCTCGCCGTTAAACTGTGAACGCGGGTTGGCGAATGACTCAAAATTGACTTCGGAATTCGCGTGAAAACGACCGTCAACCCTGTCATCACCCAGGGTGACATTGCTGTCCCAGCGATTCACAAACTTGGCGTAGTGTGACAATGCCCGTTCCTGCAGGCGGATTCTCATCTGATGCGGCTGACCATCAAACTGCCGGGTGATGACAACATTGACCTCAGCGAGGCCGGTCAGGCTGGTGGCCTCTTGAAAACTGGTTTCTACATGGTCACCTGCCAACAGTCCCAGCGTCACCGGGTCAAGCGTCGCGATGCTCGCAGTACGCGCAGGGTCAGTTCGCTCATTCAGGTCATGTTCATTTAGTTGCTGCAATAATCTGTCCATAACCTCGTGCATGGCGTCAACTTCGTTGGCGGCCATCTGCACGGTGGGCGGATCAGGTTGCAGCAAAGGCTGCGGTACAAGCTTAGATAAAAGTTGAGGTATGAACAGGGGTGCGGCTGAGTCAACGGGTGTATGCACAATCACGGTGTCGTTAACGGTGGCAACCTGCTGCACGGGTAACGCAGGGGGCACGGGTGCTGATAATGGCGGTGGCAAGGGGGGTGGCGAGGACGGAGCTTCAGCAGCCGCGGCAGCAGGCAGCGAAGCAGGCAACTGTTCCGGACCAGCGATAACGTCGGATTCCTGCGCGGGGACTGCAGCAGACTGCAATATCATCTCAACCAGCGCGGCTTCAGGCGTTGAAGAGATATTCCACCTGGCACCGGCCAGCAACGCCAACACCGGCACATGCAACAAAAGCGACACGAGCAAGCCCCAGAGCAAGGGCCTGCGCATGACACCGAGGATCATTTTTGTTGGTCGGTCGTTCATACGCATACCTGATATGGCAGCCTGCAGAACCGTCGACCGGATTATAGGCAGGCCGCCGAAACGAATACAACGCGCGGCCAGTTCTGGCTCGGCAACCTTGCTTCGAAAGGTTGGATGGCTTATTCTTCGGGCGTTTGATTCCCAGCCGAAATTACGCCTCTTCACGTCCCTCTCGCTGTAGCCTCAGTGGCTGGAATGCGAGGTCGAGCCGGCTGCTTGGTAAATGAGTTATTAAGACCTGAATCAGGGGAGACGAAAATGATAAAAACAAAACGATTACTGTCGGCAATCATCATGAGCGCTGGTGCTCTGATGGGCACGCAACTGGCGTTTGGCCAGACCGGAACAGATGTCTCCATGGGAGACTGGCCAGATTACAACGGCAACATGGGTGCTCAACGTTACTCGCCGCTCGATCAAATCAACGCTGATAACGTCAATTCACTGCAAATCGCCTGGCGCCTGCCAACTGAGACTTACGGCACTCAGCCTGAATTCGGCGCCACATTCACACCGCTCGAAATAAACGGCATTTTGTATTCCACTATTGGCGCGCAGCGTGACATCGTTGCAATCAATGCAACAACCGGTGAAGTGCTCTGGCAATGGCAGGCCAATGAAGGCGCGCGTTTTGATGCAGCGCCGCGCAAAGGTTCAGGCCGCGGCTTGTCTTACTGGACCGACGGCGTTAAGCGCCGCATCATGACAATCACCCCCGGTTTCTTCTTGGTATCTCTGGATGCCGAAACAGGCCTGCCTGATCCGGAATTTGGTAACAACGGCATCATCGACATGCAGGAAGGCCTTCGACTCGGCGCGGGCCGTGAAGATCTGGATATTGGCTCCTCCATGCCCCCGTTTGTCATGAACGATGTGATTGTAGTGGGCCCGGCAATGGCCGTGTCCATGCGTCCGCCCTCAAAGTTCAACGTTAAGGGTGACGTGCGAGCCTACGATGCACGCACCGGTGAACACCTGTGGACCTTCAAAACTATTCCTGAGCGTGGCGAATTCGGCAGCGAAACCTGGTTAGGCGATGGCGCTGAGATTTCGGGTAACGCCGGTGTTTGGGCTCCAATGTCAGGTGATGCGGAATTGGGCCATGTCTATCTGCCGGTAGAATCCGCAACGGGTGACCGCTACGGCGGGGATCGTCCGGGTTCAAACCTGTTTTCCACCAGCCTTGTTGCGGTTGACATCAAGACTGGTGAGCGTCAGTGGCACTTCCAAATGATTCATCACGATATCTGGGACTGGGACAACCCCTCTGCTCCGATTCTGGCTGACCTTCCAAACGGCCGTAAGGTCGTAATGCAAGTGACCAAACAGTCGTTTGTTTATACCTTTGACCGTCAGACCGGTGAACCTATCTGGCCGATCGAAGAACTGCCAGTGCCTGCTGGCGATGTTCCCGGCGAGTGGTATTCTCCGACACAACCATTCCCGACACGACCAGCTGGTTTTGATCGTCAGGGCATCACTGAAGACGACCTGATCGATTTCACTCCGGAACTGCGTGCGGCTGCGCTGGAGGCCGTGAAGCCTTTCCGTCTGGGCACCAACCTGTACTCTCCCCCGTCCTTAGCTGAAGCTGCCGATGGCACCACAGGCACATTGAGCCTGCCATCAGCTACTGGTGGCGCTAACTGGGAAGGCTCAGCCATGGATCCTGACACTGGCATGCTGTATGTACCCTCCAGAACCACGGTAGCTGTGCTGTCAGTTGCCAAAGATGAAAACTCTGATATCGACTACAGCATGGCCTTGGGCGTTCGAGTACCACGCGCATCGGGTCTGCCGATCGTAAAGCCGCCTTACGGCCGCATCACTGCCATCGACATGAATACTGGTGACCACGCGTGGATGATTGCCAATGCTGATACACCTGCCGCGATCGCGGACAACCCCGCGCTGGCCGGAATCGAAATACCACGTACCGGCGTTGAAACTAAATCCGGCTTGCTGCTCACAAAAACCCTGCTGTTCGCCGGTGAAGGCGTTGGTGGTGGCCCAATGCTGCGTGCGCACAACAAAGAAACGGGTGAAATTGTTGCCGAAATTGAAATGCCCGGCACACAAACAGGACAGCCGTTCACCTACGAACACGATGGCAAACAGTACATTGGCATGGTTGTCAGTGCACGTGGCTCAGCCTCTGAACTCGTGGTCTACGCACTGCCGTAATATGTAAAAAGCTGGACAACGCAGGCTGTAAAAAGATAGGAACATGAGGAGTAGTTAGTATGCGTAAATTTTTTGCCAAAGCGGCGCTCGCGCCAATATTGTTAGCATCCTCGTTGACTGCGCAGGCAGCGACTTGGGTTATGGATCCGGAAGGCTCCTCGGTGATCTTCAAGTTTTCATACTCAGACACGCCGTATCAGGGTGAATTCAAGAATGTCACAGCGACCTTCGAAATTGATCCGCTAAGTCCGGCAGATTGCAAGTTTGAAGTGAATATCCCGATTGCTGACATCTATGTCGACAGCGAGGAAACATTGAGCTACCTGCTTGATATCGAACTGTTCGACGTTGACCAGTTCCCGACGGCACGTTTTGTCGCTGACAAGTGCACACTGGACTCTGTCAATACATTTACAGCCGCCGGTTCAGTCACAATCCGTGACGTGACCAAACCGATCAGCTTTCCGTTCAAGCTGGACATCGAAGGCATGCGCTTCCGCCTGACCAGCGAAGTTACGCTGCAGCGTCTGGATTATGGTGTCGGCCTGGGTTACTTCGCCAACACTTCAGCAATTCCAAATGACGTGGTGGTTGCTGTAGACGTTTACGCAAAGATGCAATAATTAAAACCATTAACACAGGAACAGGATAAGTCAATGTTTTCCAATTTTATCGCTAAGTATCGTCGGTTCTCACTGCTGCTGGCATGCTCTGCCCTGCTGGTATCGTGTGACCGCATTCTGACGCCGGGTTTTGAAACCAGCGTGCAGGATCTCCGGGGTGGTGCCTATGCACTGGACAAGGCACACGCCTCTATCCTGTGGAAAGTTGACCACCTTGGTTTCTCAAGTTACATCGGTCGGTTTAACGATTTTGATGCGTCTCTGGATTTTGATCCTGAGAACATCGAAGCCTCAAGCCTGGAAGTGATTATCAACACAACCTCACTGGACGTTAACAACGAAGCCTTCGCGGAAGAGCTGCGTGGCGAAGACTGGTTTAACGTTGCGCAGTTCCCGCAAGCTATCTTCCGCACTACCTCGTTTGTTGAAGCGGTTGATGAAGATACGTTTGTGTTTCAGGGTGACCTGACGCTGCTGGATACCACAGCGCCGGTGACCTTGACAGTTAACTTTAACGGCGGTGGTCGTAACTTCCTGACGCGCAGTTATACGCTCGGCTTCTCTGCGACAACCACTGTTCAGCGCTCTTTGTTTGGCCTGGACAACCTGGTGGCGTTTGGCGTCGGTGATAACATCGAACTGGAAGTTCACGTAGAGTTTATGGAAAGACCTGAGTGATTCATCGCTGAGAAAAATCGGGCTGGAAGAGTGTTTCTTCCGGCCCTTTTTTTTGGCACTGTGGTGTGCTTTCAGCGCCGGCAGGCGGGAAGTTCCTCAGAACGGCGCTGCGCGCCCTATTGTTCTTCGCTCTCTTCCCGCCTGCCGGCGCTGAAAGCAGCATGGCCTGTGCCACTTTGGACTGTGCCACTTTGACCTGTGCCAAAGCAGGTTTTACGCTATATTACGCGACTGAATTTTTGTACCAGAGGGAAATGATCTGATGTTACGCCGCCAAAAAACTCTGCTCTCATCGCTACTTTGCCTGCTGTTGTTGCCTGTATCCGCTGTGGCTGGCACGGTGGTGCGGGTGAATACATCGTTAGGGGAGTATTTTATTGAACTCTCAGATGATACGACGCCGATTACTGTGAGTAACTTTCTAAGATATGTAAATGGCGGTCTGTATAACGGAACGTTCATTCATCGGCTGGAGCGGGGCTTTGTGATCCAGGGAGGATGGCTGCGATTTACAGAGTCTCCGCCAACCGCATCTCCAATACAGACCTTTGGAAATATCCAGAATGAATTCAGACTTTCTAACCAGCGCGGCACGATTGCGATGGCAAAAATCCCCGGCGACCCGAACAGTGCGACTAGTCAGTGGTTTATAAATTTGGCTAACAATAGCAATCTTGATTCCGCTGAAGGCGGCTTTACGGTGTTTGGGCGGGTCATGGGGAATGGCATGCAGGTAGTCGATGCGATCGCCGCGCTTCCGCCTGTTAATCTTGGCAGCGGATTAACAACGGTTCCGCTGATAAATTTCAGCGCTCTGCCTTTGTTAAGTCGCCACATGGTGAATGTAAACATGTCCGTAGCAGGACGCACCGATGGCCCGCCTGCGGTGTTCAGACCAGAAACCGGACGCATGAATATTTTTGTCGATGCGGGGGAACTGGGATTGCTGGCGGTGGAGTTTGAACTGATCAGCGAAGTGCCTGACATTAGAATTAAAATTGATCCAGCCAAATTGTTTCCTCTGGAAAATCGCATGGCCGGTATGCCTGTGTTTAACAATGCCACTGGCCGGCTGACGATTCCAGAATTGCGTGTGAACGGTGTAGTTGCGTACCGCAATGTGCGCTTTATGCTCACGGATGCTGCGCAGTTGGTGTTCACGCTAGAGGGAACAGATTGATCAAATAATCAGGGATATCGGTAGCGCCTTAACATCAAGACGCCAGATACTAACGATTATTCACGGAATAAAAATCTCGCGGTGATACCAGGGAGTTGAGGTAATTCCCGTTAGCGCTTCCGAACCATCAAATATGCGCGAGTACAGAGGCCCCGCGATTTGCAGGCTGATGGATTCGATACGGCTATCTGGAGCACCTGGCACACCTAGGGCATCAGTCGCCTGATCGATTTTATAGGTACGCGTGAAGCTCGTATTTTTTCCAGAGCGGATGACAATGGTTGACGGGCGCCTTATCGGGATTGCTTGCTGATAGGTGAGATCCAAGGTGACGCTGTCTCCGCTGGCAGAGACCATCTGCCACACCTCCTGTACCCGACTTGTCTGCTCCGCCTGCCCAACGATGGAGCGCTCCGCACGCGCCGTGACGGCAGGCTGGTAAACCTCATAGGAGCCAATGCCCTCTGGCGATATGCCGTTAATGATCAGCGTGCTGTTGTTGCCATCAGCATCGCGCGCCTGCACCGACATCACCATATAGCGGCTGCTGCCGGTGCCAACCGGTTGCCCTTGAGGGTCGAGAACCACATGGCGATCCATAAAAGTAATGGACAGATTGACCTGCGATGGAGAATCCGCAACCGGCGTCATTGACCAGCCTGTTGGCAAAAGCGCACGAACCGCATCACCATTGACCCGAAATCCCAAAGAGGTTCGTGTTTCGGCACTCCACTCTACATACGGATCCGCCCTTTCCGTCTGAGCACTGACGCTTGCGCCCCACAAAAGAGCTGCCAGTGTCAGAGTGATCATGCCAACAATCGCCATTTTTTTAGCCTTCATGTGTAGCTCCTTTTTCTGCGGTTTTGGGGGACTGCGTTTTTGGGGGACGGAGAGATCATTTTTTGATCTCTCCGTCCCCAAGCAATCCCACCAAGCAATCCACAACCGCCCTCACCTCTTGGCGGCGCGAACGAACACCAGCAGACTCAAGAGGGTCAGCAGGGCCGCAAGGGCAAACGCTGCGCCTGGAAAGTAACCGGTGGAGGATGAGTCCGTGAAAAATGCGAAAGTACCAGTCATCAGGGGCGGGCTGAGAATTGAGGTCAGGCTGGACATGCTAGCCAGTCCGCCCTGTAACTCACCTTGGGCATTGGCCGGAATCTGACCGGACATGATGCTTTGCACCGATGGCATCACAAAACCCTGCAATGCACCGGGAATCATAAACATGTAGAGCATAAAGCCGCTGCTGGCGAAAGCGTAACCAGCAAATGAAACGATACAAAACAAAAACCCGGCAATGGCCGCCTTGTGCTGTCCGATTAGCGGCAATACCCGGCGCAATAGCACCGCTTGCGTAAACACCATCAGTATCCCGACAAAGGCAAAAGAGTATCCAATTTGCGACTCGGTCCACTGGAATTTTTCAATGGTGAAATAGGTCCAGGTGCTGGGTAAGGCGTGGTGGCCCATCAGAAATAGGAAATAGGCACCGATCATCCCCATCACCACCGGATACTTCCGTAACGCCAGCAAGGTGCCCATGGGATTGGCGCGGCGCAGATCAAATGCACGGCGGTTTTCTTTGGCCAGAGTCTCTGGCATCACAAAAAAACCAAACAGCAGATTGGCGAAAGCCAGACAGGCTGCCGCAATAAAGGGCACCCTGGCGCCATATTCACCGAGCAATCCACCTACCAGCGGCCCAATGATAAAACCGAGACCAAACGCCGCCCCAATCAACCCAAAGGTTTGAGCACGTTTCTCTGGGGGTGTGCTGTCGGCGATCACCGCATAACAGGTGCTGTATGTCGAGGCGGCAATACCAGCCACTATCCTGCCGATAAACAACCAGAACAGCGTGGGCGCCCATGCCATAACCAAATAGTCCAGACCAAGCAATAACAGTGACAGTAACAGCACTGGCCTGCGTCCAAACCGATCAGAAATATTGCCCATCAGCGGCGAGCAAAAAAACTGCATCAGCGCATACACCATCATTAACCAGCCACCATAACGTGCAGCGCTGGACAGACCTTCGCCTGAGACGCTCATGATCAGTTGCGGCATAACCGGCAGAATGATGCCAAACCCGATAGAGTCGATCAGCAGCGTGATAAAAACAAAGGTGAGTGTGTAATTGTGGCTCATGATGCTGTTCTTGTAATTGTTATGCGGTCATTCTAGATCATCTTGGCTGGGGACGGAGAGATCATTTTTTGATCTCTCCGTCCCCAATTCAAGCACCAATTCAAGCAGGGGGTTGACTATTTAATGTTACGGTATAGCATACCTATCGAATAAGGTGCCCCACCAACAACAAGGAGATCTGCTCATGTTCCGCTCACGTCCCTCGCTCAGCCTTTTCCAATCCGCCAGTTTAATCGTGAGCAGTCTAGGTCTAGCCAGCCCGCTGGCGATGGCACAAAACGCCACCATCGTAGAAGAAATCATTGTTTCCTCGCAGCGAAGTGCGTATCGGGGCGATTTTGCGTTGATGGAAACCCCACAGGCAATTCAAGTCATCGACAGCGAGATGATCAACAGTGCGGGCGTGCTCGATCTGACCGAAGCACTTGACCTGTCAGCCGCGGTGTCGCGACAAAACAATTTTGGCGGATTGTGGAACAGCTTTGCAGTGCGCGGCTTTGCCGGCGATGAAAATCTGCCCAGCAACTATCTGGTCAATGGCTTTAACGCTGGCCGAGGATTTGGTGGTTCGCGTGATATCTCCGGCATCGAAGCCGTTGAGGTTCTGAAAGGGCCATCCGCTGCCTTGTTCGGACGCGGCGAACCCGGTGGCGCCGTCAATCTGGTCACCAAGCGCCCCACCGGCGAAAGCGGTGCCAAAGTACGCCTCAGTCTGGATGAATTTGGTACTGTGCGTACTGATGGCGACTACACCTCAGGGGTGATTGCCGACAGCGCTGCCTTCCGACTGGTAGGATTTCAGGAAAATGGCGAGAGCTTTCGCGACACCATTGACTGGAAAGCCCACGGCTTCTCACCGTCTGTAGTTGTGCGTCTGAGCGACCGCACCAGTTTTGTATACGAAATGGAAGCCTCGCGCCGCGAAGTACCCTTTGACCGTGGAGTGCTCGCGGTTAATGGCCAGCTTGGGCTGATACCGCCGACACGTTTTCTGGGTGAACCCGGTGATGGCCCCATGAAGGCAGAGGTGCTGGGACATCAGTTGGAACTCAATCACAACATTAACGACGACTGGAATGTGTTGTTAGGCTTCAACTACCGGGACACCTTATTAAGCGGATTCTCCACCGAACCTGAACTGACGGGCAGCCGCCAGCGCCTGAGCCGCGATGGTAAAACCGTGACCCGCCAGCGCCGCAGCCGTGACTATGATGCGCAGTATCAGGTACTGCGTGCGGAAGTGAACGGCCAGTTTGAAACCGGCACACTTGCCCACCGGCTGATCGCCGGTGTCGATACCGACCGCTTCGACAATGACCAGGTGTTTGGACGTTACCGCGCACCAGTGCTTGGCCCCACCACCACATTGCAACAATCGCTGGCATTGGACATTTTTAATCCGGTGTACGGACAGTTCCCGTTGCCCGCTACGTCACTGCTGACTGACCGGCTGGAAGTACTGGAAGCCACCGGGCTGTACGTACAAGATCAGATCAATCTCACAGATCAACTGCAAGTACGCGTGGGCTTTCGATACGACAGCTTCAGTCAGCGCACTGACAACCGCATGAATAACCGCAGCACAAAACAATCTGACAACCGCATCAGCCCGCAGCTCGGATTGGTCTACAGTGTCAACGAGCAATTCAGTCTATATGGCACCTTTGGTGAAGGCTTTCGGGCCAACTCCGGCGCTGATTTCACCGGAAACGCGTTTGCACCCAACGAAAGCAACTCGATGGAGGCAGGGCTGAAGTTCGATGTGCTTGACGGCAATCTGCAAGGCAATCTTGCCGTGTTCCGTCAGGATCAGGAAAACATGCTCAGTGGTGATGCTGTTAACCCCGGCTTCTCTGTAGCCATCGGTGAGGCGCGCAGTAGCGGTGTAGAGTTTGATCTGGCTGGCTCAATCAATGATTACGACTTTATGGTGTCGTATGCGTTTGTAGATGCAGAAGCAACCAAGGGTGTGCTCGATTTTAACTTCGGCCTGCAGATTAAAGAGGGCGACCGTTTGATCAACGTGCCAGAACACTCTTTCAGCGCGCTGCTGAGCCGCGACATTGTGGTGGACGACAGACCCGTTACCCTTGGCAGCGGTGTCATTTATGTGGGCGACCGTTTGGGTGAAACTGCGACCTCGTTTGAATTGCCCGCCTACACTTTGTGGCGGGTGTATGCCGCCTTTGAACTGATTCCAAACGTCAGCATCAGAGCCGAGCTCGATAACGCACTCGATAAAGAGTATTACACCAACTCATTCTCACCGTTGTGGGTACAACCCGGCACTCCCCGTCGCGCTCGCGTGTCAGCTGAGGTGACGTTCTGATGAGCGGGTTTGCCATCGAAGTCAAAAAACTGCACGTGGCACGTCAGGGCACTGAAGTGTTGTCCAATCTTAATTTCCATGTCTACCCCGGCGAGGTGTTTGCCTTGCTGGGTGGCAATGGTGCGGGCAAATCCACCACCTTGCTGACCTGTATCGGCATGCTTAAACCCAGTCATGGCGATGTCATCATCTGCGGCAAATCTGCATCTGGCCAGGCAGAAGAGGTGCGTCGCTCGCTGGCCTACCTCTCTGAGAATGCCAGCCTGTATGAGCACCTGAGTGCGCGTGAAAACCTCCGCTATTTTCTGGAACTTGCTGACATGCAGGTGGATGCCGCCGAGATTGAACAGGCACTGGATACCGTGTCTTTACAGCCGGCCGCCCGCGACCGGCGCAGTGCCGGCTTTTCCAAAGGCATGCGCCAGAAAGTAGCCATTGCATTGGCCCTGTTACGCAAAACGCCAGTGCTGTTACTGGATGAACCGACGTCCGGGCTGGATCCAATAGCCGTGGAAGAGTTTAATCATTTACTGAAATCACTATGCGAGCGTGGCGTGGCGATATTGATGGTAACTCACGATCTGTTTGGTGCCTGCGAAGTGTCGTCACGTATCGGCATTCTGCGTGATGGGCGCTTGGTGGATCAGTTTGAGGCCAGCGTTGACAGCAACGGACAGCGTCAACATGTGGATGTCGATACCGTTAAACGCGCCTTTGCCGGCAAGGAGGCCGCATGAGCATCGCAACGCGTGTGGCCGCTGGCGAATGGCAGCACCTGATTCGCACACGTCTGGCGCTAACGGTGATCGTGATGATGCTGGCATTAATCGCCATTGCCGCCAGCACATCCGCCATCCAACTGTCCAATGAAGCACAGGTACGCGCAAGTTATCAGCAAGAGGCTGAAGAAGCCTTCCGCAATCAACCGGCGCGCCACCCACATCGTGTGGTGCATTACGGACATTATGTATTCCGCAACCCGGCACCTTTGTCCACCATAGATCCGGGCGTGGATACCTTTACCGGTCGTTCTATTTTCCTCGAGGGTCACCGTCGCAATACCGCAACCTTCGCTGAAGCGCGGGAAACATCGGTGTTAACGCGCTTGGGAGCAGTATCGCCCGCCTTTATGCTGCAGGTCATTACTCCACTGCTGCTGATCCTGATCGGGTATGGCAGCGTCGTCAGAGAGCGTGAACGTGGCACCTTGCTGCAACTGGTTGCGCAGGGCGTCAGCCCCTCGACACTCATCAAAGGTAAGGCAATGGCAATTGGTGGCGTTGCTGCACTGGCCGCCGCTCCGCTGCTGATTGCCGTGTTATGGCTGGCAATAAGCTACCCATCAGAACTGTTATCGGCGTTGGTCTTACTGACAGGACACCTGCTGTACCTGGCATTCTGGGTCATGCTGATTGTAGCAGTCTCTGCCTTTGCCAAAACTGCACGCATGGCACTGATTACACTGATGATTTTATGGGCTGTAAGCACCCTGCTGATTCCTCGCGTCGCAGCGGATGTTGCCGCCAGTGTGTACCCTTCACAAACGCAGACAGAGATGGATATCCTGATACAGCGTGATATGCGCACGGTGGGTGATAGCCACAATATCAATGATGCCGGCTTCCAGAGTTTCCAGGAGCAGGTACTGGCGCAGTACGGTGTCAGCCGCATTGAAGACCTGCAGGTGAACTACAGGGGTCTGGTGTCACTGCAAGGTGAAGAGGCCGGTTCTGCGGTGATGAATCGTTATGCTGGTGAACTGCATGCCGTCCAGCGTCAGCAATCCACGGTGATGAACGTGTTCTCCCTGGTCAGCCCGTATCTGGCAATTCGTAATTTGTCCATGCGCGCAGCCGGTACAGATCTGATCAACCACCAGCGTTTTCTGGATGAGGCGGAAGCGCATCGTTACGCCTTGATTCAGGAACTCAACACACTGCACGCACATGAACTGGATTTTGCCGACGATACCCAGCGCAGCGTCAACAGCGAAGCCGAACAACGTACGCGGGTGAATCCTGAATTCTGGCAGCGGTTGCAGAGTTTCAGCTTTGCGCCCTCAGCAGTCAGCGAACGGTTGCTGTCCGCGGCGCCGCTGCTGTTGATCTTGTTATTGTGGCTCATGTTGGCAGCGGGTCTGATCAGAAAAATAGCTGACAAGGCAGGTAAGGCATGATTTCTGCAAAAGACTTTTCACGTGAGGCGCGCTTTATTGCCGGCAACCGCACCACGCGACTGACCTGGCTGGCCCTGATGGTGATCTGTGTGCTTGCGCTGGTGCTGGGACAAGCGGAAATACAGCGACAGATCGACACCATTGAGCGCACTCAGGCGCAGGATGAGATTGAACGCGCCGTCACCCTCAGCAGTTCCACCGAATATGGTGGTGCTGCCTACGCAGCGTTTTCACTGACGTGGAATCAGCCTGACGATGCTGCGTTTCTAGCCATCGGCCAGCGCGACCTGTCACCCTGGATGCTGCGTGTACGTGCGCTGGCGCTGGAAGGACAGATTCACGAAGCTGATAACTTCAACCCAGAACTGAGTCTGGCAGGTCGCTTTGACTTCGGTTTTGTGATTGCATTTTTGCTGCCGCTGTTTGTTATTGTGTTGATGTACGATGTTTACGCGGCAGAGCGTGAAGCCGGTCGTATCCCCATGTTGACCGCCACCGCCGCGCACCCGGGAAAAATCTGGAGCATGCGCATTGTGGTGCTTGCTGCAGGCGCAGCCGCTGCGTGTATTCTTCCGCTGTGGGTGCTCGGCAGCGTGTTTGGCGGCAGTGCCAGCGCGCTGCTCGCCGCGAGCGGGGCGGTGCTGTTCAGTCTGGTATTCTGGACACTGCTAGCCTCGCTGATCGCCTTTGGCAACTGGTCTGCCTCAGTCTCTGCAGCGGTCTTGAGCGGGTGCTGGCTGGTGCTGGCCTTACTGGTGCCTTTGTCTGGCAAACTGATCATTGACAGTGCCGTGCCCGGCGTTGATGGCGCACAGATCAGCCTGGTGCAACGCGAAACTGTCAATGGGGCCTGGGATCTGCCAAAACCAGACACCATGGACAAGTTTTACGCCAGTCACCCGGAATGGTCTCACTCGGCACCGGTCGACATGCCATTTCACTGGAAATGGTACTTTGCCTTTCAGCAAGTTGGTGATGAGACTGCGGCCCCACTGTCACAGGCCTATCGCGAGTCCATAGCGCGACGTGACCAATTAACCGGGCTGGTTGCGTGGCTGTCTCCCCCAGTAGCCACCACGCGCCTTATGCAGGGCATTGCGCAAACCGATGTCGACTCAGTACTGGCCTACGAACAACGCATCCGTGATCACCACGAGCAGATCCGCCGCTACTTCTACCCCATGCTGTTTGAAGAGATTCCCTTTAGCACCAACAACCTCACCGGCTTCCCGGCGTTTTAACTGGGCCTTTGAGTTGGGGACGGAGAGATCATTTTTTGATCTCTCCGTCCCCAATAACAGCCGTCCCCAATAACAGCACCCATTCATCAAACTGCCATCAAACCGCCATCTTGGTGTCAAATACCACGCCTATGCTCCTGCCTGCGCAGAGCCGTGACCTTTCAAATGTCATGGACATCTCTATCACTGACCAGTTCAGATCAGGCCACCACGGAGCCCCCATAGCATGCCTAAAAAGCCCACACATTCATTTTTAATAGCCAGCAGAAGTGCTGACGCCAACCACCTGCGTCTTAAACCGTTGAGCATTATGGTACGCCTGGCGCTTTCCGGTGCGTTGTTAAGTGTTGCCGCACAGGTTGCCGCTCAGCCCGCTAGCAACACTGCAAGCAATACAACCGCCAATACGCCGGAAATTCAGGAAGTTGTGGTCACCGGCTCGAACATCCGCCGCGCCGAGAATGACGGCACGGTGCCAGTATCAGTGATCGGAGAAGAGGCGATGGAGGTACGCGCCGCGCTTTTGCCGGTCGATCTGCTGACTTCGCTGCCTTCTGTAGTTAACCTGCCGGAGAACGAAACCCGTTTGGGCTCGTCTGGGGCGCGTGGCGACAATGCCAACATTAATTTGCGCAACATGGGCGCTACCGCAACATTGGTGCTGGTCAATGGCCGGCGTATGGCAATTAACCCGATGACGGCAGGTCTGTCACAGGCGGTCAACGTTAACCAGTTGCCGACTCAAGGCGTGGATCGCATTGAAGTGCTGCGAGATGGCGCATCGTCCATCTACGGATCTGATGCCGTAGGAGGTGTCATCAACTACATCATGCGCCGTGAATTTGATGGTGTTGAGGTGTCTGTTCAGCAAGGCGGCACCGAGCATGGTGGTGGGGAAAACACGCAACTGGCACTGACCTTTGGTTCTACCAGTTTTGCTGATGGCCGCGGACGTTTTATCGGCAGCATCGAAGCGCTGACCCGTGACAGCATATCGCTGTCAGAGCGAGATTTCAGCCGTACGTCATTTAACTCCGATCGTGCCCCGGCACCGTTTAACAACGTCGGTGGCGCATTTGATGGGCGTTCAGCGCGGGGTTACTGGCCCACCTTCAGAGTAGGCACCTCTACCGCCAACACTTTTTTCCGTCCGGTTAATGGTGTGCCAGCGTTAACATCAGCAGCCCCCAGCCGCACAAGCAATCCGGAATTTTTCCTTGATCTAAACCAGTTCGGATTCGCGTCACCGGAAGTAAAACGTGGTAACGCCTATCTGGCTGGAGAGTATGACCTGACCCCTGACATCACTGCCTTTGCTGAAGCAGGTTACTATCTGGCAAGTTCCACTATGCAGCGTCAACCGCTGGCGCTGAACGGACCCACCTCTGACAAGTTGATGTTGATGCCTGTCGACAGCCCTTATAACCCCTACGGTTCTCGTTTTTATCACCCGACGGGTGCCGCTAACGCCGATGGCACAGCAAGAATTACCGGAGCGCCACGAACCGTTGGTTTCACACAGATGACACTGGCAGGTCTCGGGGCTGAAGTGATTCAGACAGACTCAGATGTATTGCGCTTCACTACTGGCTTAAAAGGCACATTGGGTGATACCTGGACCTGGGAAACGTCACTGTTCTACAACCAGGTCAATGGTAATGACGAAGCGTATCCGGATGTGCGTGAAAGCCTGTTGCAGGCCGCCATTGCCCGCACCGATGCCAACGCCTACAACCCGTTTGGATATACCTTTAAGGTGCAGAATGGCGCTGTTGTGGCAGACGCGCCTTACATGAACCCGCAAGCTGTCGTGGATTCATTCAGCGCCGTGTTTGCCCGTGAAGCTCAGGCTGACATCACAAGCGCTGACGCCAAAGTATCAGGCACGTTGTTCAGCTGGTGGGGTGGTGATGTCATGGCGGCATTTGGTGTTGAGCACCGCCGCGAGAATCTGGAAGATACACGTCCGCCGTTCAGTGGTGAGAACCCCGCCAGTTCCGGCCTGGACACGACAAACAACGACTTTCTGTTACACCCGCCACGTCCGGATGTGTTTGGTGACCGCAAAGTCACCAGCGCCTTTGCAGAAGTGTTAGTGCCATTGGTCAGCGACGACGCTGGCGTGCCATTAGTCAATCGTCTTGAACTTAATCTGTCAGCGCGCATGGAAGACTACAGCGACTTTGGCAGCACCACCAAACCTAAAATTGGTCTGAACTGGAAGCCGGTGGATTGGGTTATGCTGCGCACCTCTTACAATGAGGGCTTCATGGCACCTAGCCTTGCTGCGTTGTACACCAGTCCACGCTGGTCCATCACAGCAGGCGCTGGTGATATTGATACGTATCGCAACCCGGCCTTGAACGAAGGGCCTTATGTCATGCGCACTTACTTTGGCGGCAACCCGGATTTAAAAGCGCAAGAGTCCGAAGGCTTGACCGCAGGATTTGTGATTGATGTTCCGTTTGTGGATGGACTGTCTGTCAATGCTGACTGGTGGAGTATCAGCCGCACTAATCTGCTGGGCTCACGCAACGTCTCGCAGATCAATGTCAGTGATGATGCCTTGCTGGCCGCCTATACCCAAGAGCGTTTGGCGGCAGGTATCCCCATCAATCAGATTGATCTGGGCAGCGGCACACCCAACTACAAAGGGGATGCTGATGTAGTGCGCTTTGCGCTTACGCCTGAAGATATCGCCGCCTTTGCTGCCTACAATGCCGCCAATCCAGGTCGTCCAGTGGCTGCTGCTGGTCGTATTTTCTCGCGTAACCAACCGTTCCTGAACCTGTCTGCTAGTGAGAACAGTGGCGTCGACTTTGGTTTCCGTTATGAACTGCGTGGCCTGCCAATCGGTGACATGGTGTTCAGCTCCGAGTGGGCCTATATGAACGAAGCCGAGTCTACGTTGTCACCGCCCAACGTTGCGCCTATCGTGAACAATCTGCTGTTCTCGTCGGGTGCAGCTGAATGGCGCAGCACCAGCAACGTGTTCTGGCGTAACGGTCCTTGGAATGCCGGCCTGGGCATTTATCACGTAGGCGAAACCCATGACGGCGGCGCTACCACCACACAGGCCGTGTATGAAAGCTTGGGCAGCCCATCTTACATAACGCCATTTTTCACTCAGGGTCGCACGGTGTATCGCCGGGTGATAGACAGCTTTGTGTCCTACAATCTGTCCATTGGTTATCAGTTTGACGGCTCAGGTAACGCACTGCTGCGTGATACAAGGGTGCGCATGGGTATCATGAACCTGACCGACAAAGAGCCTCCTCTGGCGGCTGACAACTTCGGTTATGATCCGTCAGTCAGTCAGTCGTTGTTGACTGGCCGCAGCTGGAATTTACAGATCACAAGGAAATTCTGATGACATCTGACTTTGATGGTAACAATACAGCATCCGTGACGCGGCGCACCTTGCTCAAGGGCATGGTCAGCGTTGCCGGTGTGGTAGCCACGGGCATGGTATCTGGCGGATTTAATGTGTTCGCTGCTGAGAACCAGCCCGACTCAGCCAAACGCGAGGCTTACCGAGCCTGGCTGCAGTCTCTGCCTGCCGCGCCGGCACCTGAACTCACAAAACATGGCCTGGTCGCTACGGAACTGCAGCGCTGGTCGGTGATGGAAGGCAATCAGGGCGTGGCCGTTGACGGCGAACATTTCTACGGTATTGGCAACCATGCGCTGGTCAAACATCGCAAAGACAACGGCGAGCGTGTGGCTGAGTGGTTTGGCCCGCGCGACGGCGCCATCATCCACCTGAACGCCGGGTGGGTGGACGGCCATAGACTGGTACTGGCGCACTCCAACTTCCCGCAGTTACCCATGGCCAGTTCGCTGGAAATTTACGACACCCGCACCCTGCAGCCGATGGATACCTACAGTTTTGGTATCCGCCTGGGTTCATTAACCTGGGCCGTGCGCCATGATGGCTTCTGGTGGGCGTGTTTTGCCAACTATAACGACAACGGCACCACGCCGGGTTTTGACCAGCGCTGGACTTATCTCAGCAAATTTGATGACAACTGGCAGCAGTTGGAGTCGTGGTTGTTCCCGCCGCAAGTGGTTGCCACCTGGGGCGATAGTGCCAGCTCCGGCGGTGATTGGGGTGATGATGGCCTGCTCTACGTAACCGGCCACGACGCTGCCGAGTTATACGTGCTGCGCTTGCCCAAACAGGGCGTAACGCTGGAGTACATCACCGCCATCGATGTGCCCTTTGAAGGCCAGTCATGGGCCTGGGATCGCAGTGTGCCCGGCGAGCGCATCATCTACGGCATCAGCCGCGCCCTCCAGCAAGTGATTGTCGCGCGTATTCCGGAGGTGACCCTAGGGTAGGTGGAGGGTGCTAGGGGACGGAGAGATCATTTTTTGATCTCTCCGTCCCCAATACTCTCCATTACTCCAGCACGTCAATCGTGCTCCAGCGGCCATCGCGCACCTGGGAGAGCACGATGCCGCTGGTGGCGCCGTGTTTTTCGGCGTTGATCAACACGTCGACGCCGGTCACCGGATCGGAGTAGTTCAGGGTTTCCATGGCGGCAATAAAGCTTTCCGTGGTGAGGTCCGGGCCTGCGGCTTCAAGGCCACGCAATAAGACTTCGGTGCCGATACGTCCCAGCACTGCCCCGGTGCTGGGGAACTCACCAAACTGAGCTTCAAAGGCGCTGATCCACGCAGCTGTTTCCGGGTTATCACGGCGCTCTTCGATGTCGGGCCAGCCGGAGGCGGCGTACATACCTTCGGTGCTGCCACCCGGTGCAGCGGCGATCACCGTATGGAAACCGGCCTGCGAGACAATAAACTTCACGTCATCCCAGCCCATGTCACGCGCCGTAGCAGCCACCGTCATGATGGGCCGGACAGCCAGTGCCAGCGCAATCAACTCGCAATTTGCGGCACGCAAGCGTGACAGCGCGCCGGTGAACTCACTTTCATCCTGACGGTGCTGAGTGGCCTCAGCCAAACGCATCGACGGGTTGGCGGCGGTGTAATCCTGCACGGCGCGGTTCACTTCCTCACCAAAGTCAGAGGGGATATACATCACACACAGATTAGTAACACTGTGTTCGTCCACAATGTGATCAATGCCGGCAGTAATGGCCTCGTAGTAGTCAGCACCAAACGCAAACCGGCGGGAGAAATCGCCTTCAGAGAGCATCTGCCCGGACAGCGCCAGTGGCATGATATTGGGTACGTTATTGCGTTCCATCAGCGGAAACGAGGCCAGATTGTGCGGTGTACCCAGACTCAGCAGCATGGCAAATACGTTGTCACTCTGCACCAGTTTGTTATTGTTCTGCACGGCGCGCGGCACCTGATAAGCGTGGTCTTCAACAATGTAACGGATGGTGCGGCCGTGAATTCCCCCATTGCTGTTTACTTCGTCAATCATCATCTGCGCCGCACGAGTGCCGGGCACAGAGAAAGTTGCAAACGGGCCGGACATATCATGATTGCCACCGATAATGATTTCGGTATCGGTGACACCGCGCACCTGTTCAGCCGATTCTCCGCAAGCAACCAGCAACAGCGCTGCGGCCAAGGTCAAAAGTTTTTTCATGGTTTTCTCCTGCGGCGGGTAGCCGCATTGATAGCGTCAACAAATCTCAGTACATGGAATCAATCAGGTTCTTGTGTTTTTTCTCTACCAGTGAACGCTTTAATTTCATCGTGGCGGTTAACTCGTCGTCCTCAGCGGTCAGCAGCACATCGATCAGGCGGAAGTATTTGATCTGCTCAACCTGCGCAAATGCACGGTTGGTGTCGGCAATGATGGAATCGATCAGCGCCAGCACTTCCTGCGCGCGGCACAGCGATGCAAAATCAGAAAACGGCACCTGCCGGTCCTGCGCATATTTTTCGACATTCTCCTGATCAATCATGACCAGGCAGGTCAGGTACTTGCGTTTGTCGCCTATGACCACGGCATCAGCAATATACGGCGAAAACTTCAGCCGGCTTTCGATTTCTGCCGGCGTAATGTTCTTGCCGCCCGCGGTGATGATAATGTCCTTGATACGCCCGGTGATGGTGAGCATGTCATTCTCAAAGCGCCCGGTGTCCCCTGTATGCAACCAGCCATCACGGATATCCTCGGCAGTCTTTTCGGGTTTGCGCCAGTAGCCGGCAAACACGTTGCCACCGCGCAGCAGAATCTCACCGGTATCAGAGATGCGCACCTGCGTACCCGGCAGCGCATAACCCACCGTGCCAATCTGATAACGGGTGTGAGTGTTAAGTGTCATCACACCGGAACTTTCGGTCATGCCATAACCTTCGTACAACGGCACCCCAATGGCGTGAAACCAGCGGATCAACTCCGGTGAAATCGGCGCAGCGCCGGTGGTTGCGCGGCGAATTCGCGCCATACCAATCAGGTCTCGCACATTGCGCAGCACCAGCAGATTCCACAATTTGTATCGCAACTTTGTCAGCAGTGTTGGTTGTTCAGAAGCCTGAAATGCCATTCCGGCGCCAATTGCCTGATCAAATGCCCAGCGTCCGAAGCCGGTGGCGTCAGTTCGCATATTATTTAACGAGCTGTAGATTTTTTCCCATAGGCGCGGCACTGCGGTAAATGTGTGAGGTGACACCTCACGCAAATTATCA
>CALQJO020000035.1 GCA_943330915.2 Rhodoferax sp. OV413
AACAACACGGTCTTGCAATGGTCGAATTTTCATTATTCGCACTCTCCTTACTGACTATACAAACGTCTATGGTTAACAAAAGTCGGCTGGCTTTGAAGCTGCCGACATAACTGATTAATACTCGTGACTGGTAGATGGGGCTGGCAGTGCTGATTTCAATGGCAGGCTGAAAAAATTTTTGGCATCAGCGCAATTGCTGATCATCGTGCGGACGATCGCCGTCAACAACCTCTCCGTCAATCACATGCCCCGGATCGCCGCGCTGCGGACGCCCAAACCCGGCAAAACCAGTGCCTGTTGATGAAGCGGAGAATCCACCCATAAACATACCGCCGCCTTTTGCGAGTATACGGGCCGCCAGTCGGCCGCGCAGCGCTGGAGTGAGCAGGGCAAAGCCGATACTGTCAGTCAGCAGCCCCGGCGTAATCAGCAACGCACCCGCAAATGTCAGCAACATCGCCTCAACAATTTCCTGGCCTGGCATTTGCCCCGTCCGCAGGCGTTGGTCTGCCCTGCGCAGGGTATTTAATCCCTGCCGGCGCAGTACGCTGATACCGGTCAACGCTGTGACGATGACAATCAGCAACGTCGCCAGGCCGCCTATCAAATCCGCCACTGCAAACAGCAGATACAGCTCGGCAATTGGAACAACCAAAAAAATCAAAAACACAAATCTCATCACATCAGCTTCCTGTTGATCGTTCGAGTTCACTCTGCCGCGCCGCAACACGAAAGGCTAAGCCGATAGCGACTAAACCGATAAGCACAGAATATAGAAAAAAAGTTGTGTATCCAGCGCCAAGCGCGGCAGGCGAAACACCGGCCACTTGCGCTCCCGAGGCCAATGTCTCCGGCGGCAAGTCGGCAAACATCGGCATCAGGACTGACAAAGGACCACCGGCATCTGCTGACCGGGCTGCCGATTCGACTATCCGACCGCTTTGAGACGCGACCAGCTTGCCTAACAAGGCATAAAGCGATGAAAACAACGCGTACTGTGTTGCCGTAAATCCGGCTGATGTCAGCGACGACATGTAGGCGATCAGGGCTGTGCCCGCGAAACCGGTGGCCAAGTTATCAATGGTGATGGCGGCATACAGCGAGGGGACATCTGCACCGCGGGTAGCAAGCCAGATAAACACCAGATTGGACACCGGGCTGGCGAAAACGCCAAACAGCATGGCCCTGATGACACCCACGCGCGCCACACAATAACCACCCAGCGCAACACCCAGCACCAGCGCTAACACACCAAATATTTTACGTACTTCTGCTATCTGCCCCAGCGTAAAGCCCAGGTCCACGTAAAAAGGTCCCATCAGATTCAGCACAAAGTCAGAGAGCCGGTACAGACAAATCAAAGCCAGGATGGACCCGCCCAACTGTATACCGAAGCGATCAAAGAAATTACCTAATGGCTCCCCATAAGCACGCTTCAAGTGGATACCCGGCCGGGTCTGGCGACCGGGTACCGGCAGGCAGGCTACCGCCAGCAAAGCAAGCCCCGCCAACACACCAGCCACTTGCAGATAAATACCGGTTGGCGAGCTTCGCCAGACGCTGACCAATTGTTCGCCAGCCTCCGTGCTAGCACCGGCAACTAAGGCAATTTCCTTCAGCATGACCGCATTGCCAGTCAGACCTGATCCCATCAGCAAAGCCGCCAGCAGAATGATCAGACCACGTGCCAGCCATTCCAGACATTCTGTTACCGGTTTGTGTGGCAGATCGGCCACCAGACTGACCAACGGACGCACACTCACTTCGCGGGGCGCCAGCAAGACCCCGAGCATACCAATGCTCATTAGCGCAGCCATCACTGCGTATGAAAAGTTCCAGCTGAAGGCTTCCGCCAGAAACAGCGGCACCGCGCCGGCCACAATCATGGCGACGCGGTAACCCCATTGATAAGCAGCCGCCATCGCGCCGGAGCGACTCTCATCTACCGCCTCGATTCGCCAGGCATCAATAACGATGTCCTGCGTGGCACCGGCAAAGCCGACAAACGTAGCCAGCAAGGCTATCCGCAACAAACTGAGTTCGGGGTCGGAGCCGGCAATCATCCATAATCCGAACATGATGATCAGCTGCATCAGCAGCATCCAGGAACGGCGCTTGCCGAGCAAACGATCCAGCATTGGCAACCGCACACGGTCGATGACCGGTGCCCAGATAAACTTCAATGCATAACTGAGTGTGGCCAGCGCAAATATCGAGATCGATTGCAAGGACACGCCGGATTGACGCAGCCAAACCGACAGGGTGTCGAAAATCAGCAGAAAAGGCAGACCGGCGGCAAACCCTAACAGCAGCATCACCAGAACACGACGCTCGCTGTAAACCGCGAGCGCCTGCCATCCGCTGATGACCTTGGCGTCAGAATTGCCCGAGCGCGGCATGGGCAGTGTTAATCCCGGAAGTTATTGTATTGCAGGGGAATCTCCAGATTAGCCTCCCGCAGCATGGCAATCACTTCCTGCAGGTCATCTCGCTTTTTACCGGTTACGCGAAGCTTCTCGCCCTGTATGGCGGTCTGCACTTTCATTTTTTTGTCTTTGATCAACTTGACCAGCTTACGTGCCATATCGGCCTCAATACCTTGCTGGATGGTGACCTTTTGACTGGCCTTTTTGCCAGACAACACAATGTCGTCTTCTTTCATGGTTTTAATATCGACATTACGTTTGACCAGCTTGTTTTTCAGGATATCCATCATCTGCTCAAGCTGGAAGTCGGACTCCGCAGTCAAGGTGATCTCTGCGTCATCAAGTTCAAAACTGGCATCAACACCTTTAAAGTCAAAGCGGGTTCCGACTTCGCGTGTCGCCTGATCCACGGCATTACGTACTTCGGGCAGATCCACTTCAGAAACAACATCAAACGATGGCATAGGCGTACCTCAATACTGGAAACAAGTCTTTTAGTGCCGGCTATAGTACCATCAAGCCCGAAAAACACACGATGGGAGTTTCGGGTGTGGCAACCGATCAATGGCATGTATTGGGTGCAGGCGCTATGGGCTGCCTGTGGGCTGCGGCGCTGCAACGCCACCAACAATCCTGCACAAACCCGGTGTTGTTGCTACGTAACACAGCGGCGCTGGCACACTACCCGGGTATGATCACTATCGAATCACCCGGCAGTGAAATACGGCAGTTCAACGTCCCGGCAAAGGCTGTGACGGCGTTGCCGGATGATATGCCGGCCATTCAGAACCTGTTGATGGCCTGCAAAGCACAAGACACAGAGCGGGCTCTGGATACTCTGGCACCCTGGCTGAATGAATCCAGCAGGATTGTTCTGCTACAGAATGGTATCCGCGTGCAACAGGAATTGACGCTGCGCAGAGCGCCCGGCACTGTGTTCTGCCTGAGCACCAGCCACGGCGCATGGATCAGACATCCGTTTCATGTTGTACACGCCGGGATTGGCAACGCTTGGCTGGGCTTACTGCCGGCCGCAGCCCATGAAGACACAACACAGGCACTGGCTATCATGCTCAAGGCGCTTCCTGTCAGCGAGATGAATGTCGGCGCTGATCTGCACATGTCCCAGCGACTGTGGCTCAAGTTTGCAATTAACTGCGCCATTAATCCGCTGACCGTTGTTTATAACTGTCAGAACGGCGCTTTGTTGAGCAACGAACTTGCGTGTGAGCATCTCCAACAACTGTGCAGTGAAATCAGTCTGTTGATGAATGCTCTGCCTGAGTGCCCGGCACTACCGGATATATGGGAGCAGGTAAAACAGGTCGCGCAAGCAACGGAGCACAATTATTCTTCCACGTTGCAGGACATCCGCAATCATAAAACCACCGAAATTGAGCACCTGAATGGCTGGTTGTGCGAACTGGCCTCCCGGCATCAGCTAGCGTGCCCGCTGAATCAACAGCTGCTGCAAGCGGTCCGCGACCGGCAGTCCCGGAGGATTTGACTATGCTAGAATCCAGCCACTTCGCGCAGAACATCAGAACTGATAAACCCTGCGCTTTTTCTGTCCGCAATGGAATACACGCTCATTGAACGGTTCCTCACTCAAAGATCAATCCGGGCGTAGCCTTGGCTCGGACCTGCTGTTGTTCAGCCTGTTAGGTTTGTTAGCCGGCGCAGGATTTGTGCTGTCATTAACCAGCGGCAGTGTGAGCATTCCGTTTTCCGAGGTATGGCGACTGATGTTTGATTCGGAAACTTCTTCGCAATCCAGAATTATTCAGGAGTTGCGTCTACCCCGTGCGCTCGCCGCGTTTGCCACCGGTGCCATGCTGGCTATGTCGGGAGTCATGATGCAGGTACTGCTGCGCAACCCGCTGGCAGACCCCTATATCCTGGGCGTTTCCGGTGGGGCAGCAGTCGGTGCACTCGGCGTCATCATGCTAGGCCTGTCTGCGATGTGGATGCCAACCGCGGCTTTTTGTGGCGCTTTGCTGTCTGTTCTTTTGGTATTCGGGCTGGCTGGACGGGGTCGGGGCTGGTCAACAACCAGACTCTTGCTGACCGGGGTGGTGATCTCTGCCGGGTGGGGCGCGTTGATCAATCTGATGTTGAGTACCAGCAGCAACCAGACCGTGCACAGCATGCTGTTCTGGTTGATGGGCGATCTGAGCCAAAGCCACGGTGAACTTTGGCATTACATGCTGATCGTGGCAGTGCTGGTGTTGATGATGGCCAATGCCAGGCCACTGAATGCCATGGCGCGCGGGGAACTGCAGGCGGCAGCACTTGGGGTTGATGTCAGGCGACTCAGAGTGCTGTTGTATATGTGCGCGTCGTTGTTGACCGCAAGCGCCGTCACACTGGCAGGCAGCATCGGTTTTGTCGGATTGATAATTCCGCACGCGCTTCGCCTGGCTGGCGCACGCGATCATCGCAAATTGTTACCTGCCGCCGCATTGCTGGGCGGCAGCTTCTTGATGATGGCTGACAGCCTTGCGCGCACTATCATTGCACCGCAACAACTGCCTGTCGGGGTTTTAACCGCAGTGCTTGGGGTCCCGGCATTTCTGCTGATACTGTATCGAAGTCGTATTCCCGCCTTTTCGGCTGCCAACCGGGATTTGCCATGATGACGAACAGTACTGCTGATCTGTTGCAAATACACCAGTTGTGCCTGCAAATCGCTGGCAAACACCTGTGCCAGAATCTGGATCTGACCTTAAAGGCCGGCGAGCGGCTCGCCATTCTTGGCCCCAATGGCAGCGGAAAAACCAGCCTGTTGCACACCTTGATGGGATTGCAAAAACCCGCTGCCGGGTACATCAGCCTCAACGGCCAGCCCATCAGCCAGCTGAACTCTGCCAGTCTTGCACAGCACATTGGCCTGTTGTTTCAATCTGCGCTCGATGAAATGCCCGCCACGGTGATGGAAGCGATCCTGTTGGGCAGGCTGCCACACCAACGCAGCTGGAGCCCCATGAGTGAGCAGGACTGGCATCTAGCCGGGCAGGCTATAAGCCACATGCAGCTTGGTGATTTTCTCAAGCGCGATGTCAGCGAACTGTCCGGAGGAGAACGGCAACGGGTAGCTATCGCGGCACTGCTGACTCAATCGCCTGAACTGTACCTGTTGGATGAGCCCAGCAATCATCTGGACATTTCCTTCCAGATCAAGACGCTGCAGACACTGAGCGATATCGTCCAACAAGAACGGCGCGCCTTGATTATGGCAACCCACGATATCAATCTGGCCGCGCGTTTTTGCGACCGTATACTGCTGTTGATGGGCAATGGCCAGCATCTTGAAGGCCCGGTCAATGAGGTTCTCACGGAACCAGCGCTGAGCCAGGCATTCCAGTTTGATATTCAAAAAATCACCCACCAGGGGCATCTGCTGTTTTTCCCGGCAGGCTTTCCGGCGAACTAAAGCGATCAATAGACGCCTTGTGCCGGCGCTGGGCAGAATTGATAAAACAGCTACCTTGGTTTAATCTCTGCCGCGACATAAATCACAGCAATGATTGTCAAATCAAACTATTACAAAAATGTTGAAACTGTAACAACCCTGTACAGACAGAAAAAAAGGAACCATAAAATGAAAAAAAAATGCCTCAGTGCACTGCTTTCCGTACTCACGATTGTGGGTCTGGCCTCCGCGCCCGCCATGGCGCAGGATGAGGTGCGTCTCAATCGCAGTATCGAAACGCTAGAGAAGGGAGATCCGGTATTTGGTTTGTTTTCCGGCGATTTCTCACTGGCGAACGCCCGGGCCCTGGCCCGCTCTAACCTTGACTATATCTTGATTGATATGGAGCACACGGCATTTAACATGGAAACGCTGCAAGCGTTTCTGTTAGGGATGACCGATTCACAAACCATTGCCAGTCAAGGCAATACCCAGATGCGCACCACTCCGATCGTGCGTCTGCCGGCTAACGGTCGCAATGACTCAGAGTGGATGGTCAAGCAGATTCTTGATATCGGTGCATTCGGCGTGATGTTTCCTTATGTAGAAACTGCAGAAGAAGCGCGCCGTGCAGTTGCCTCCATGCGTTACCCCCAGCCGCGCGGTTCATCAATCATGGAGCCTGCCGGAACACGCGGCTCTTCGCCAGCGGTAGCCACGTGGTTATGGGGAGTGGCGGATTACAGCCAACGTGCTGATGTTTGGCCACACAATCCAAATGGTGAACTGATTGCCTTCCTGCAGATTGAGTCCGCAAAAGGTGTTGAAAACGCGGAGGCCATTATTACAACGCCAGGTGTGAGCGCGATTTTTGTAGGACCGTCCGACCTCTCTATGAGCATGGGCTTGCCTGGCAATCATCCGGAAGTCCAGGCGGCGATCGCCAGCGTTGTTGAACTGTGTAAAGAACACAATGTCCCCTGCGGTATCACAACTAATGCCAGTGACATTACAGCGCGTCTGGATCAAGGCTTCCTGATGCCAACAGTGGGTTATTGGGGTGATGCGGGCATTTCCGGAAGCACTGAAGCCAATCTGCGTACTGCGAGAGAACACGCTGGCCGGACTGACTGATAACTCAGACTACTGTCGGCGATATCCCGCAGCAACCAATACTGCAGAAAAAATCGCAGTAAAAACTGCACAAAAAAAAGGAGCCTATCAAAGGGCTCCTCTTTTTTGCCTCGTACCACAGGCGTTAAACTTTTATAACAACAACAGCCTGATATCCGACAACACTTCAGCCAGCCTGGTCACAAAGTTACCGGCATCAACGCCATTAACAGCACGGTGGTCATAACACAGCGAGAATGGCAGCATCTGGCGAGGAACAAAGGCGTTATTGATATAAACCGGTTTAATCTGAGTTTTTGATACACCCAGGATGGCCACTTCAGGTGTATTTACAATCGGCGTAAATCCGGTTCCGCCAATCGCGCCCAGGCTGGAGATCGTGAAACAGGCACCTTGCATATCCTCCTTGCTGAGGCGACGGTTCTTGGCTTTCTCTGTCAACTCGGCCAGCTCAGCAGACAGTTGCCAGATAGTCTTCTTGTCCACATCCCGCAGTACCGGCACCATCAGGCCTGCATCAGTCGCAACTGCCACCCCGATATGAATATACTTCTTCTGGATCAGATGCTCGCCGGAGGAATGCAATGACACGTTGAACTGTTTGTATTCCTGTAGCACCTTGGCACATGCCTTGAGCAGGAAGGGCATCGGGGTCAGACGCAGGCCACGCTTGTCGGCATCTTTACGCTGGGCGTTACGGAACTCTTCCAGCTCCGTGACATCCGCTTCATTAAACTGCGCAACGGCTGGCACGTTGAGCCAATTGCGATGCATATTCAGCGCAGTGACCTTGTGCAACTTGGTCATTGGAACCGTTTCGATTTCTCCAAACTGGCTGAAATCTATATCAGGTACTGCAGGTATGCCCGAGCCACCGGCTGCTGATCCAGACGCCGGCGCCTGCAATCGCGCTTTGACAAAACCATGCAGATCTTCTTTCTGAACGCGTCCCCTGGAGCCGCTTCCCGGAACCCGTGCCAAATCAACACCCAGTTCACGGGCCAGCTTGCGTACTGCTGGACCCGCGTAGACTTTCCCGTCACCAACGGCCTCTTCAACAATCGCCTGTGTCCGGGCAGCAGCCGGAGCGGGTGCGGATGCAGCAGCTGACAATTTTGCATCGACTGGCGCAGCTGCGGCCTTTTGAGGGGCAGCGGCCGATGTAACCTCAATCTCCAGGACTGCGGAACCCTTGGATACCTTGTCACCGACTTTGATTTTCAATGCGGTGATTCGCCCAGCCAGCGGCGATGGAACATCCATCGCCGCCTTGTCAGATTCCAGCGTGACCAGCGTGTCTTCTTTGGCAATGTCATCACCAACTTTGACGTGAACTTCAATGACCTCAACATCATTGTCACCGCCAATATCCGGCACACTGATCAGTTCCAGGCGCTTTTGGGTCGCTGCAGCAGGCGCAGCTGCGGCCTTTGCGGGCTCCGCTGCCGGTGCTGCAACTTTCTCAGTTACTTTCTCAGCTACTTTCTCAGCTACAACCGGAGCGGTGGCAGGCACTACCGCAGCACCTTCAATCTCCATTTCAATAAATGCGTCACCGGCATTTACCTGATCGCCAACCTTGACCAGAATCTTGCTGACCACTCCCGACTTGGGCGCGGGGATTTCCATTGCCGCCTTATCGCTCTCAAGCACCAGCAGGGAGTCATTGACCCGCACACTCTGACCTTGCTTGATCAGAATTTCGATGACTTCGACATCTTTGGTTTCCCCAAGATCGGGGACTTTTATAATTTCTACAGGCACCTTGAATGCTCCTGAACTGTTTTGTTACCAGGTCTAAACGGTTGTCGGGTTGGCTTTGTCAGGATCAATACCCAGGTCCTTGATTGCCTTGCTCAGCTGCTCAGCGCTGAACATGCCTTTGCCGGCCAGTTCAGTCAACGTAGCCAGCACCACATAGTTGCGATCCACTTCAAAGAATCGACGCAGACTCTGACGGGTATCGCTGCGCCCGAAACCATCCGTGCCTAGCACGCGGAAGCTAGCCGGGACAAACTCCCGCACCTGATCAGCACAAATACGCATATAGTCAGTGGACGCAATCACGGGGCCTTTGTGACCATCAAGGCATTTAGTGATATAGGGCACTTTTGCTTTTTTGCCCGGGTGCAGCATGTTCCAGCGTGTCAGATCCAGAGCTTCGCGGCGCAGCTCGTTAAAACTGGTGACACTCCAGACATCACAGGCAACCTTGTACTTGTCACGCAGAATCACAGCAGCCTCGCGCACTTCGCGCAGGATGGTGCCACTACCAAGCAGACGCACACGCTCGTCGTTAACAGGCTTATCCACCTTATAGTTTTTGCTGCTGCCATCTTCGAGCAGATACATGCCTTTGAGGATGCCTTTTTCAGCACCAGCCGGCATATCCGGATGGGTGTAGTTTTCATTCATGGTGGTGATGTAATAAAACACCGACTCTTTCTCGCCGTACATGCGGCGCAAACCATCCTGAATGATCACAGCGAGCTCGTAGCTGTAGGTCGGATCGTAAGTCACACAATTGGGAATAGTGGAAGCCAGCAGGTGGCTGTGCCCATCCTGATGCTGCAAACCCTCGCCGTTAAGCGTCGTACGTCCGGCTGTCGCGCCGATCAGGAAGCCGCGCGCCTGTGAATCACCAGCCGCCCACGCGAGGTCACCAATACGCTGGAAACCGAACATGGAGTAATAGATGTAAAACGGGATCAACGGGAAATTGTTGACGCTGTAGGATGTTGCTGCGGCCAGCCATGACGAGAACGCACCCGCCTCGCTGATACCTTCTTCGAGCATCTGACCAGTCTTGTCTTCGCGGTAGTACATAACCTGATTGGAGTCAGCAGGATCATACAACTGCCCTACTGAAGAATAGATTCCCAATTGACGGAACATGCCTTCCATCCCAAAGGTACGTGCTTCGTCCGGCACAATCGGCACAATGCGCTGACCAATTTCCTTGTCCTTGCAGAGCACGTTGAGCATGCGCACAAAAGCCATTGTTGTGGAAATTTCGCGGTCACCGGTGCTTTTAAGCTGAGCATCGAAGGCGCTCAGATCAGGGATTGGCAACGAATAACTCTGAGCACGCCGTTGTGGCACAACTCCGCCCAGAGCCTCGCGCATCTTGCGCATATAACGCAGTTCCAGACTGTCTTCTGCCGGTCGGTAGTATGGGAGCTCGGGCAACTGGTCATCCGGTACCGGTATGTTAAAGCGGTCACGGAAACGCTTGAGCGCTTCGATGTCCAGCTTTTTGGTCTGGTGCGCCGCGTTCTGCGCTTCAGCACCGGCACCAAACGCATAACCTTTAACGGTTTTTGCCAGAATAACTGTCGGACGGCCTTTGGTGTTCATGGCCTGTTTGTAGGCGGCGTAAACCTTGAATGGGTCATGGCCGCCACGGTTCAGCGCCATGATGTCATCGTCTGACAGGTGTTCGACCGTTTTTAGCAATTCAGGGCTTTTGCCAAAGAAATGCTCGCGGGTATAAGCACCACCTCGACCCCAGTAGTTCTGGTATTCGCCATCACAGACTTCATTCATACGCGCCTGCAAAATACCGTCCTTGTCGTTCTGCAGCAGAGCATCCCAGTGACGACCCCACACAACCTTGATGACATTCCAGCCAGCACCGCGGAAGATACCTTCCAACTCCTGAATGACCTTGCCGTTTCCGCGAACCGGGCCGTCCAATCGCTGCAGATTGCAGTTGATAACAAAAATCAGATTATCAAGGCCTTCGCGGCCGGCTTTGCCGATGGCACCGGTTGATTCCGGCTCGTCCATCTCTCCGTCACCCAGGAATGCCCAGACTTTGCGATCAGCCTGATCCAGCAAACCGCGCGAGGACAGGTACTTCATCACATGCGCCTGATAAATTGCCTGCAAGGGGCCAAGCCCCATGGAGACAGTCGGGAACTGCCAATAATCAGGCATTAACCATGGGTGCGGGTAGGATGAAAGCCCATCGCCATTGGTCTCGCGGCGAAATTTGTCGAGCAGCTCCGCACTGATTCTGCCTTCAAGGAAGGACCGTGCGTAGATACCGGGAGAACTATGCCCCTGAAAATAAATCAGGTCGCCACCATGATTCTCGGTGGGCCCACGGAAGAAGTAGTTGAAAGCCACGTCGTACAGTGTCGCTGATGAGGAGAAGGTCGATATGTGACCACCCAGATCAGAATTATCGCGGTTGGCGCGCATGACTGTCACCAGCGCGTTCCAGCGGATGATCCCGCGGATCTGGCGCTCCATGAACATGTCGCCCGGCATACGATCCTCATCCTGCGGGGGAATAGTGTTTCGATAGGGCGTTGTCACTGCGGCATAGGGCAACTGCTGTGTGGTTCGCAAGGCCTTGTCGGACAGGCGACTGAGCAGGAACTGCGCACGTGCGGCACCTTCATGCTCAATGACGGCGCCCAGGGCTTCCAGCCATTCTTCGGTTTCTGCGGGGTTCAGGTCTTCCAGTTTTTCTGTCATATGCGTCAGTTCTTTATCTGATAATTCTGTTAGTTTTGATTATATTCAAACACGTTATTGCGACTTTTGGACAGGTATGTCCGACCATTTAATCTTGTAATTAATTTACAAAAAGCAGCAAATAGTATCTCCAAAAAAAGCCTCATTCAAGCTCTGGCTGATAAATATGTAGTTAAACTACAAGAATTATCAAGGCCAACACTACAACCCAGACTACATGCGTGCGCATCAGCAAGCCACGCAGTTCGCGCAGATCCGCTGCCGCCCGGTCAGCAAAATCAATATCCTGACTGCCGCGCTCATACGGCAGCATGGCCGCAACAGCGCAATCCTGTAGCAATTGCAAACCGGCATCAGCGTCAAGTTCATCAAACAAGCGGGATTTCAGCGCCCGGAAAGCTGCCACAAAATCACCAGCCAGGGCAAAAGCCAATGCCACCATTCTTACCGGAACCCACTCCAGAATTGCCAGCAACTGATTGCCAAAGGCTTGGGCGCGGCCGGTTGGCAACAATATGCCCGAACGGATCATTTGTTGCAGCATCATATAAAACACTGCCCCCAGAGGACCGAGCAATATGTACCAGAACAACACCGCAAAAATACGCCGAAAACTGCACACCAGCACAAACTCTGTGAAGCGGGCGTGCATGCGGGCGTAATCAGTGAATGATTCATCAAAGACGCCGGGTGCCACTTGTTCGGTATAAAGATAGGCTGCTTCAAAATTGCCCCGATCCCAGCGTTGCAGGTATTCATCAATCAACGCATCGATATTGACGCGTGGCAGGCAATACATGAGCAGCAGAAAATGCAGCCCCAAAGTCAAAAGACCCATCAACTGACCTTCTGCGATCACCAGCAACAGACCAACCGGCACCAGCGGAAGCAACAAGAACAATAACGGCAGTGTCAGTAACCTGTCGCGGATAACATCCGGAAGGCGGGGCTGATATGTCAGCAAAAACTGTTGCCAGTGCTCCACCCAAGTGTCAACCGGCAACATTCGGTCCTTTCGCCAATAGTGATTCAGTAACAGACAACTGAGCACCACAAAAAAAGTCATATATACGCCTTTCGGTAACGTTGCCAGTCAAAACAGGGGCCGGGATCTGTCTTGCGTTGCGGAGCGATATCGCTGTGACCGACAATTCTGTCTGGAGAAATTGCAGGATAACAGCCCCGCAGGAACTCTGTAAGCTCTGTCAGCTTCTTGTATTGCTGCTCTGTAAATGGTTGGTCATCACACCCTTCAAGTTCAATGCCTACAGAAAAGTCATTACAACTTTCTTCACCAGCAAAACTGGATTGCCCGGCATGCCAGGCCTTTCGGTTAAATGGCACATATTGAGTTAACTCTCCGCAACGCCGGATCAATACATGGGCAGAAACGCGCAGATGGGCTATTCCGGCAAAGTAAGTATGCGCATCGGCATCCAGTTGATTGGTGAACAAATGGTCAATCCAGGGACCCCCGAATTCGCCGGGCGGCAAACTGATGTTGTGGATAACCAGCATATCTATCTGGCGGCCGTCCGGGCGTTCGCTGTAATTAGGGGACTCAACTCTGCGCACCCCCGACATCCAATGGTCACCGCTCAATCAATTGCCCCTTTGCATTAAGTTGATACAGACTGTTCTTGCCGCCAGGTACTGTCGCGAGTATATCATCAAGACATACATGGGTTATATTGCGCGCTTTTCAGCCAGATAACGGACTTTTTATGGGCATCGATACGATGGCACTCCCCGATGACCTCGCGATAACAGTGCTGCGCGCGTTGCAGGAAGATATTGGATCTGGCGACATCACTGCACAACTGATTGACGGGGACGCAGTTGCTTCTGCCAGTATCATTTCAAGGGAACACGCTGTGTTATGTGGTACGCCCTGGGCTAACGAAGTGTTACGCCAGGTTGATCGCTCCGTCAGCATTGACTGGCTGGTCAATGAAGGCGATGAACTGGTGCCCAATCAGACTATCGTCAAACTCAGAGGCCCTGCACGCGCACTGTTGACCGCCGAACGCTGTATGTTGAATTTCTTGCAAACATTATCTGCCACTGCAAGCGTCAGCCGCGCCTATGCCCGCAAAGTGGCACATACTGACGTCAAGTTACTGGACACACGCAAGACAATTCCAGGCTTACGCACAGCTCAGAAATATGCAGTGCGCGTGGGCGGCTGCTTTAATCATCGCATGGGACTTTTTGACGCCTTTCTCATCAAGGAGAATCACATCAGCGCTTGCGGTTCAATTGCGAAGGCAATTCAGACAGCACGTCAGCTTGCGCCTGCCAAACCCGTGGAAGTGGAAGTGGAAACCTTTAGCGAACTTGATCAGGCATTGTCAGCGGGGGCTGACATTATCATGTTGGATAACTTCAGCCTGGACGATATGCGCACCGCCGTGCGTATTGCACGCACATACCCGAATTCGATGTGTCAACTGGAGGCGTCAGGCGGAATCAATGACCAGACTTTGGTAGCTGTTGCAGAGACCGGTGTTGACTTTATTTCGATGGGAGTCTTGACCAAAGACGTTAAAGCTATAGACCTGTCGATGAGGTTTGAGCACTTTAACGTCTGATCGTTTACTGACAGTGGTCGCCGATTAATTGGTTGGCGGTACTATCGTGATTTCTCCCATACTGCCGTTGGCGTAATTCAGTTCTTTGTCACCCGCCGGGTAACCAACCAGGGACAAGATGTGTGCAAACACTACTTCGTATTCGCTGTCCATCAGCGAGCCAGGTGTATCTGCGGGCATATTCACCAGAATCTCTTCAAACATAACCTGCAATACCTGACTATTGCGGTTAGAGAATGCATTACGGTAAAAATCAACATTGTGGCATGCGCCGCATCGTCGTTCGTACAGTTCTTTGCCAGATGTAGCTTGTTCAGCTGTGTACACACCATCCTTGATCGTCGATGTCTGTGCGCTGGCATAACCGGCAAAAAGCGCGACTGCAGAGACCGCCAAAACTGAAATAACTGTGTTGTTTACTGCTTTCATCTTTGTTTACTCCGGTACGCAGGGTACGCTCTTGAGTGTTCACGTGCGGCTGCTTTCATAAATCAGGTCAGCATCGACAGGATAACTTTGAGGCGATGAATGCCAGCTTAACAACAGGGGTTCAGCGCCACAAAGCGCGTTAATGTACCAAATTAACGCCGCAGCGCAAACCCGCAAACCTGAGAACAGGCGTCAGCACAGCCCGCTGGCAATGCAACCGGACTCGGTATCTGTAGTCCACAACAAGGTACCGCTACTGACGACGCCTCGCAGGATATAGTCATCGGTTGCCAGTATGCCGCCGTGGGCTCCCGAGGGCGTCACTGTCACCAGAAAATCATCGTCATCCGTACTGATGACAACAGATTCAACCTGGGTCGACACCGACCATCCGTCCTGTTCGGCGATTGCCGTACACCCCTCAGGGCCGCGTGTCTGGACGCAGATATCAACACTGGCTCTGGCAGGCGCGGCAGCCGACATGACTTCTGCGTACGTGGCACGTGCCGCGTATCCCTGATAGGACGGCAAGGCTACCGCGGCCAAGACACCGATTATTGCCACCACCATCATGAGTTCAATCAAAGTAAAACCGTTATTGCTGAGTTGACGCATATATGCACCTCCATGTGCAAAGTTTTATACCGGTACTGATTCCGGACAGACCAACAAAATCTGTCCACAACTCTGGTATAGCAGAGCCTGCTGCTGGCTGCTATAAAACCGAGGGACACGGAGGTCACGATGCAGGCAAACCGCTTACCAGACATGCTGGCTGAACACGGGCTGATCGCACGCCAATTGCTTGCGGACACAACAGCATTGGCCGAACGTGAACAGTTGCCACTGGTCAGTCTGCTGATCAGACAAGGCAACATTGATACTCACAAACTGGCGCAACTGATTGCCCAGGCTTTTTGTTGCCCTTTGTTTGATGTCCGATCAGTGCACCCTGATTTTCTGCCGGAATTCAAACCCTGGATGCACCGATGCCGGGCACTACCAATTGCACAGACGGGTCAGGTCGTTCACCTTGCAATTGCTGATCCCGCATGCCTTGGCACATTGACCGAGCAAGGCATTTTTCCGAAACAGATATTGCAACCATTGATTGTTGATGGAAGGGAGCTGGAACGTATTCTCAACCATCTTGGAACCCGGCACACAGCAGCGTTGCCAGGCATCAACGCTGACTCCGCGGCGCAGGAACTGACTGTGCTGATGACTGACAGCGCTGAAGACGATACGGCGCACAGCGCCGACATTCATGAAACTGCCAACGAAGCACCCGTGGTGCGGTTTGTGAATCAACTGTTATTGGACGCAGTCAATCTGCGGGCATCTGATATTCATATAGAGCCTTACGAAATGTCCTGCCGCATTCGCTTTCGCATCGATGGCATTCTTCGGGAAAATTCGAGAACTGCCGCCAGACTTGCTGCACGTCTGAGTGCTCGGCTGAAGGTGATGGCCTCACTGGACATCAATGAGCGACGGCGACCGCAGGATGGGCGCATACGGCTGAAACTGGCTGATGGACGCAACATTGATTTGCGCATCAGTACCCTGCCAACGCTCTGGGGAGAAAAACTGGTACTCCGAGTACTGGATTCCTCAGGAACGTTTATGCCCATGAATGCCCTGGGTTTCAGTCCCGCACAGTTGCAGATTTACCTCAATGCTCTTGGCCGGCGCCAAGGCATGATCCTAGTAACCGGACCTACTGGCAGCGGTAAAACCGTGACCTTGTACAGCGGCCTGGGACATCTGAACGCTGTGGAACGCAATATCTCAACGGCTGAAGACCCGGTTGAAATCAATCTTGAAGGCATCAATCAGGTTGCAGTCAATCGACGCAGCGGGCTGGATTTCGCCAGTGCTCTGCGAGCTTTTCTGCGTCAGGATCCGGACGTAGTGATGCTGGGGGAAATCCGCGATCATGAGACCGCAGATATCGCTGTGAAAGCCGCGCAAACCGGGCATCTGGTGCTTTCTACGCTGCACACCAACAGCGCCGTTGAGACCATCAATCGCCTGCTAAACATGGGTATAGAAGCCTACAACCTTGCCGGCGCGCTGACACTGATCATCAGCCAGCGGCTGGCCAGGCGACTGTGCGTTTATTGCCGCGAGCAGATCTGTTCAGCGCAAATTCCTGCTGACGACAAGTTTACTCAACAGCTGCCTGACAAGGTCTGGGTCGCCAGAGCTTGCAGCCAGTGTAATGATGGTTATCGTGGTCGCCTTGCGCTGGTCGAGTTATTGCCTGTCAGTGCAGACCTTGCCGAGAAAATCGCCACCGGCGCAGATGTTCGGGAGATAGAGGCCATTGCCCGTCAGGCAGGTTCGTCAAGTTTGCTGGAAAACGCCCTGACGTTGTTGGCCCGCGGGGAAACCAGCCTTGATGAATTACGCCGGGTGTTGTCATGACTGGCAATGCAGCCAAGCAGTACTCATGGAGGGGCACAGACCTGGAGGGACGGCCTCAACAGGGCGTGGCCAGCGCAGAGAGTCACGGGGCACTGCGCATGGAGTTTTATGCAAAGGGCATCCTCGTCACTGACATAAAAGCCGTCAGGAAACTCGCAAGCGCACAAAAATCTCTGCGTCCGCCAACCGGCATGCTGAGCATGTTTCTGCGCCAGTGCGCCGGCATGCTGCAAGCCGGACTGCCGTTGGTGCAGGCGCTTGAGGTCAGCATTGACTGTCTGCCCGTATCCCGCTTCAAAACTGAAATGTCCGCGATCAGGCAACAGGTTGCACAAGGCAGTCTGCTCGGCGAGGCGTTTAGCCGCAGCGCGCTCGGTGATCAGAAACTGATGATCAGCATGATCAAAGCGGCAGAACAGTCAGGCACACTGGATCAGATGTTGGGTCTGCTTGCAAACGATCAGGAAAAGTCCGAGCGACTGCGGGCGCGGGTCAAAAAAGCCTTGATGTATCCACTGACCGTGCTGGTTATGGCAATGCTGGTGACTACGCTGCTGCTGATCAAGGTGGTGCCACAATTTGCCACTACTTTCGCCGGACTTGGCGCTGAGTTGCCACCCCTCACGCGCACAGTGATGATGTTGTCTGACATCGCAATCGACTACGCTCTGCCGGCCAGCGCCACGGCGTTAAGCCTCATACTGTTGCTGCGCGCGATGATCACCCGCCACAAAGCGCTGCAGTTGCTGACAGACAAGCTGATGTTGTGGCTGCCACTGACAGGTTCTGTGGTACGCAACGCTTGTCTGTACCGTTTCAGTCAGACGCTGGCCGGCAGTCTGCGTGCGGGAGTGCCTTTGTTACAGGCGCTGGAGTCAACCGCTGCTGCCACGGGTAATCATGTCTATGAGTTGGAATGCCTGATTATCCGTCAGCGGATCAATGAGGGGCATCCCTTGAGTTTTGCGGTTCGCAAGAACCGCCTCTTTCCGGTTATGATTGCGCAACTTGTTTACGCAGGTGAGCAATCCGGCACGCTTGATCAGATGCTGCAGACCTGTGCAGTGCGATATGAGCAGGCGGTTGATCAATCTGTAGACCTTCTGAGCAGTATGATCGAGCCCATGGTGATGATTATATTGGGCATGATTGTCGCCGTTCTGATGCTTGCTATGTATCTTCCTGTTTTTCGGCTTGGAGCCGTGTTATGACCCTAGTGGATTTACTCGCACAATCACCGGTGCTTACCATCGTGCTGGCAGCAATACTGGGACTGTTGGTCGGCAGCTTCCTGAATGTAGTCATCTACCGGCTACCGCTGATGTTGCAACGCGAATGGCACGGGCAATGCTGTGAATATCTGCAACTTGATGCTGCAAAAATCAGCTCGGTACACGCTGTTTCTGAACATAAAGTCTTTAATCTAATGAAACCGGACTCGCATTGCCCGGTCTGCAACAAACCGGTTCGACCCTGGCAGAATATTCCGGTCGTCAGCTATCTGATGCTGGGCGGAAAATGCAGCGAGTGCAAAACCGCAATTCACTGGCGATACCCGGTTGTGGAACTGGCGACGGCAGCACTGTCCGCTGTTGTCGCTTGGCATTTTGGAGCGACCTGGAGTTGCGTTGCCGCCCTGTTTTTCACCTGGTTCCTGATCGCCGCGACTGTTATTGATATCGATCATCAATTGCTGCCTGACAATATCACCCTGCCCTTGCTGTGGCTCGGCCTGATATTGGCGCTGACACCCTACGGAACCGGGGTCTCCGTCACTGATGCCGTTATCGGCGCAGCAGCGGGTTACCTGAGCCTGTGGAGTGTCTACCAGATATTCAAATTGCTCACAGGCCGCGAAGGCATGGGATACGGGGACTTCAAACTATTGGCGGCGATCGGCGCCTGGCTGGGCTGGCAACAGCTGCTGACAGTTGTCATATTGTCATCCATGGCAGGCGCCGTACTGGGCATAGGCATGGCCATATTTGCAGGCAGAGATAAAAACATTCCCATGTCATTCGGGCCTTATCTGGCAATTGCAGGGTTCATTGCGCTGATCTGGGGCAATGTGATTGCAGACTGGTATCTGAACCTCGCGGTGGGCGGCTAATGCAGGCCTCTCCCAAAAACAAAGTCGCAGTGATTGGCATTACCGGCGGTATCGGCAGCGGCAAAACCGCCGCTACCGATCGCTTTGCCAGTCATGGAATCGATGTAGTTGATGCTGACCTGATGTCAAGGGAGGTGGTAAAACCCGGCAAACCAGCGCTTGCTGCAATTGCATCACGGTTTGGTGCCGGCACCATTTTGCTGGAAGACGGCAGCCTTGATCGACGGCAGCTCAGGCACATTATTTTTACGGATCCCAGAGAAAAGCTCTGGCTGGAAAGCCTGTTGCACCCGCTGATACGCGATGAAATTGTGCATCGACTGCAACACTGCAAACCACCTTACTGCCTGTTGTCGTCACCGTTGCTGCTGGAAACTGATCAGCAAACCTTATGTGACCGGGTACTGCTGATCGATGCGCCCGAACAGCTGCAACTAGCGCGCACGCAGCAGCGCGACAACACCAGCGAAGACGCCGTTAAATCCATCATGACCAATCAATTTTCACGACAACAACGCCAAGCTGTGGCGGATGACATCATCCTCAATAATTCTTCGCTTGAAGCGCTGTATGCGGCCGTTGATGGACAACATAAAAAATATCTGGAACGTTATTCATGAGCGAACGTGTATTGCGGGTCAACTGCCCCACCTGTAAAGACATTGTGGAGTGGGGCGAGCAAAGCCCATGGAGACCCTTCTGCTGCGAACGCTGCAAGCTTATCGATTTTGGCGAATGGGCGAATGAGCGACATAGTATTCCCGGTGCACCCGTTGATCCGGAACAACTGGCAAACCTGACCAACCGATCCGATGAACACGACTGAACCCAACATACGCAAGCGCGTTCATGTTGCGGTCGGCGTGATTCGCAACCACGATGGCAGAATACTGGTTGCCCGCCGATCAGCCGATCAGCATCTGGGAGGACTTTGGGAGTTCCCGGGCGGCAAGGTAGAAGCAGGTGAATCCGTTAAACAGGCACTTGCACGGGAGCTGCACGAAGAGTTGGACATCAACGTGCTGGCTCAAACTGCGCTGTGCTGTATCCAACACGACTACAGCGATAAATCCGTGCTGCTAGATGTGTGGATTGTGACTGAGTTTTCCGGAACCGCACAAGGCAAAGAGGGGCAGCCTTTACGCTGGCTGTTTCCGCATGAGCTAGAGCACACTGATTTTCCGCAAGCTAACCGCGCCATCATCCGCGCCTTGAAGCTGCCGGATTTTATCGCATTGGCGGATATCAACAGTGAACTGTCTCCAGCCTCTCTGACTGAGTTTTTACAGAAATTGCCGGCTTCTGCGCTGCTGCGTCTGCGCAATAATGCAGTGGAATTTTCAGGCGTTACGCCATCTGAATCTCAGCTAGCGTTTTTAACTAATCAGGGACATCGCCTGATCATCGATATGCCCGCCGCTAACGATGTGCATCCGCGATGGTTATCTGCTGTTTGTGGGGTGCACGCCAATCGCCATGTATTACAAACGCTGCGCAGTCGTCCGGTAGCAGAGCATCTGCTCTTTGGCGCGTCCTGTCATAACGCAGAGGAACTGATGTTGGCGCAAGAGTTGGGCGCTGATTATGTGTTGCTGTCACCGGTGAAGGAAACGGCGAGCCATCCGGGCCAATCAGGCATGGGATGGAATGTCTTTATGCAACTGGCACAATCAACAAGCACTGCAGTGTATGCGATGGGCGGTCTCAGTTTGTCAGACCTGCCCACAGCTCAACAGTATGGAGCGCGGGGTATTGCTGGCATACGCTTATTTAATGCCTGATTTACCCCATAAAGTGACGCAGATTAACTGCGGTAAGACGCATTGATGCGCACATACTCTTCAGACAGATCTGCCGTCCACACCAGCTCGCGCACGTCGCCGCGTCCCAGCTCAACATGCAGAGTGATATCCTCCTGATTCATCACTGACTGTCCAAGCGCTTCGTGATAACCAGGTGCCAGACCTCCATGTTTAACAATTGGCACTGAATCCAGGTAGATATCGATACGCGAGACATCAAGATTCTCGACACCAGCACGACCAATCGCTGCCAGAATTCGTCCCCAGTTGGGGTCGGACGCTGATAAGGCTGTTTTCACCAGCGGGGACTCAGCAATTGCGTACGCAACCAGTAGGCACTCTTTACTGCTGCCACCGCCACGCACATCAACGGTCACGAATTTTTTAGCGCCCTCTGCATCACGGATAATCAGTTTTGCCAGCTCCAGCACCAACTCGTGTAATGCACTGCTGAATGCTTCGAACATCACGGGGTCGGCATCACTGATCTGTACACCACTGCGGCCGGTCGCGCTCAATATGCAACAATCATTGGTTGATGTGTCACCATCGACGGTGATCCTGTTAAACGACTGTTCAACCGCCGAGCGCAACAAAGAATCCAGCAGCGCCTGATCAACAACCGCATCAGTACCTACAAATGCCAACATCGTTGCCATGTTGGGTTTGATCATTCCGGCACCTTTGGTGATACCGGTCATGGTGACTTTTTGCCCTGCGACGTCCACAACACGGCTGACCGCTTTGGGACGAGTGTCGGTTGTCATGATGCCCTTGGCTGCAAGCAACCAGTTGTCGGCCTGCAAGGCTGCCAAGGCATCAGGTACCGCGGCAACAATGCGCTCAGCCGGCAAACGCTCACCGATCACACCCGTCGAAAACGGCAGCACCTGCTGCACGTCAACACCGGCGCCCGCAGCCAGGGCCTGACAACAAGCCTGCGCATCGATCATACCCTGCGGGCCAGTGCCTGCATTGGCATTGCCCGTATTCACCAGCAGATAACGCGCGGCACCTGCGCTGCCCAGCAAGTGCTGGCGAGCAATAACCACCGGAGCTGCACAAAATGCATTCTGCGTGAACATACCGCTGGAGCGGGTCCCGGGTGCCAATTCAAACAACACCAGATCAAGACGATTCTTGTAGCGGACACCCGCGCTGACGGCAGCGATTCTGATTCCGTCAACCGGAAGTATCTGCCCAAGTTCCTGTGTGCCTGTTGCCATGTTAACTACTCAGACCTCGCTCTTAAATGCTACTGACCCGGTGGATTGAACCAATAAAAAATCAGCTCAGCCGACCATGACATTGTTTAAATTTCTTGCCGGAACCGCAGGGACACGGCTCATTACGACCCAGCTTAGGCTCTTCACGCACAAAGGGTGTTCGTTGATCTTCAGGAAGAGAACCTTGCATTTCCTCGGTTGCTGCCTGATCCATCGCAGAGGCCTGCTCATGCTGCAACTGGATTTTTTCTTTGGCTCGCTCGGCCTGTCGTGCACGCTCTATAGCGTCAATCTCATCGGGAGAACGCACCTGCACATGGCTGAGGAATCTGATCACATCGCGCTGCAAACGGGAGAGCAGGCCCTGAAATAACTCAAACGCTTCACGCTTGTATTCTTGCTTCGGGTTTTTACCCGCGTAACCGCGCAGGAAAATACCTTGTCTCAGATGATCCATGGCCTGCAGATGCTCTTTCCACAAGGTGTCCAAAATCTGCAGAACAATCTGTTTCTCAAGCAGATGCATTTTTGCACCCACCAGCTCGCGTTTGATGCGATATGCGTCAGTCAGTGCATCCTTGATTTTCTGGCGAAGAGATTCCTCATAAAGTTTTTCATCTTCTTCAAGCCACGTAGTGACGGGCAAGTGCACTGCAAACTCAGCACCTATGGCAGTTTCCAGACCAGGGACGTCCCACTGCTCATAGATGCTCTGCGGAGGAATGTGGCCAATGATTACTTCGTCAGCAACTTCATTACGCATGCCGTCGATCAGCGATGACAGATCCATGCTGGCCATGATCTGATTACGTTGCTGGTAGACAATCGTGCGCTGGTCATTGGCAACGTTGTCGTATTCCAGCAACTGTTTTCTGATATCAAAATTGCGCCCTTCGACTTTGCGCTGAGCTTTTTCGATGGATTTGGATACCATGCCGTGTTCAATGGCTTCGCCGCGTTCCATCCCCAGCTTCTGCATAAAGCTTTTGACTCGTTCAGAAGCAAAAATCCGCATCAGATTGTCTTCCAGAGACAGGTAAAAACGGGAAAACCCCGGATCTCCCTGACGTCCTGAACGGCCTCGGAGTTGATTATCAATTCGCCGTGACTCGTGACGCTCGGTACCGATGATATGTAATCCGCCGGCAGCGAGCACCTGATCATGGCGTATCTGCCATTGTGCCTTGGCGGCTTCAATCTGCTCGGCGGCCGGATTGTCCATGGTTTGTACTTCACTTTCCCAGTTGCCGCCCAGCTTGATATCTGTGCCTCGACCCGCCATGTTGGTTGCAATAGTCACAACGCCCGGACGGCCGGCTTGCGCAATAATATAAGCTTCCTTTTCATGGAACTTGGCATTCAGAACTTCATGGGAAATTTTTTCTTTTTTCAGAAATTTTGACAACATTTCAGATGTTTCAATTGAGGCAGTACCCACCAGAACCGGCGCACCTTTCATGCTGAATTCTTTGATGTCGCGCACTATTGCTTCAAATTTTTCTTCAATCGACAGAAAAACCAGGTCATTCATGTCAACACGCTGCATCGGCATATTCGGCGGGATCACCACCACGTCGAGATCGTATATCTGTTTGAATTCAAAGGCTTCCGTATCGGCAGTACCGGTCATACCGGCGAGTTTTGCATAGAGCCTGAAGTAATTCTGAAACGTTGTAGACGCAAGGGTCTGGCTTTCACTCTGAATCTCTACACCTTCTTTAGCTTCAATCGCCTGATGCAAACCTTCAGAGAGCCGGCGACCTTCCATCGTCCGCCCGGTGTGTTCGTCAATCAACACAATTTTGTTGTCTTTGACAATGTACTCAACATCTTTATGGAACAGATAGTGTGCTTTTAATGCGGAGTGAATGTGATGCAGCAGCCCGAGATTGGCGGCGGCGTACAGACTCTCCCCCTGCTTCAGTAAACCGCGCTCAGTCAACAGCTCTTCAAGGTACTCGTGACCCGATTCGGTCAACTCCACCTGACGCGCTTTTTCATCAATGGAGAAGTGGCCACTTTCCACACGATCGTCGCGCTCAAGCATCATTCCGGTCTTTTCCGGGGCAGGTTCACCTTTTTCAAGACGGTTGATCAGCGCGTTGATAGCCATGTACTGCTTGGAGCTGTTTTCCGACGCACCGGAGATAATCAACGGCGTACGTGCCTCATCAACCAAAATGGAGTCGACTTCGTCCACAATTGCAAAATTGAGCTTACGCTGCATTTTGTCTTCGATGCGAAACGCCATGTTGTCGCGCAGATAGTCAAAACCAAACTCATTATTGGTGCCATAAGATATCGACGCGCTGTACGCTTCTTTTTTCTCATGCTGCATCTGACCGGCAACAATGACACCGACAGTGAGACCAAGGAATTCGTATAAGGGCCGCATCCAGTTCGCATCGCGGCGTGCGAGATAGTCGTTGACGGTAACAATGTGCACGCCATTGCCGGCAAGACCGTTCAGGTAAGCGGGCAAGGTTGCTACCAGCGTTTTACCCTCACCCGTTTTCATTTCGGCGATATCGCCGTAATGCAACACCATGCCGCCAATCATTTGCACATCAAAGTGACGCATACCCATCGTGCGCTTACTGGCCTCTCGCACCACGGCAAAAGCCTCAGGCAACAACGAGTCCAGAGACTCGCCCTTGTCTAACCGCGCGCGGAATTCATCGGTCTTGCCGCGTAATTGTTCGTCGGTCAGCGCTTCAAAAGCCGGCTCAAAACTGCTGATCTGCCTTACAGTCTTTTGCAGCTTCTTGATCTTTCTTGAGTTACTGCTTCCAAAAATGGCATTAAATAATTTGACTATCATGATTACCCACTTCGCTGAAGTTGTTTCTGTCAGGTTTTGCTTCTGCAGCACCTGACCGATGCTGAGAACCTTTAAGACGTCACGAGCAGCAGGGCATTAGTGCAGGGTGTGATGGAAATAGCTGGACGGATCAACAATGCGACCGTGCCGGAATGACGCCGGAGGCTCTCGCCGGGAAAAATCGGCAGGCAAATCTGCACTGGCGATCAGACGCAGGTTATTGTCACTGATAAACAGCAAACGGGTATCAGCAAAATGCTCTGACGCCAGAACAGAACTTGTCTCGTCGGTCGACTCAAAACGACCCGTTTGTGCTGTGGCACGGGAATGACCCGGGCGTTGCGTCTGTTGTTCCCGATGAATAAATTCGTCTGCGGCTACCGGTGACTCCTGACTGACCAGAGAGCTGTTACCGACATCTGAAAAGGCCAACTCATATCCAAGATAACCCAGAGCCACAGGAGCCCCGATCAGGCAGAGCGACAAAAATCCTTTCATCCAGCCGCGGATCACGATAGTTCGAGTGTGTCCGTAGCGCTGGTTTACAAGGATCAGTTTCATGCGTCAGGCAGCCAGAACCGGTTTGACGTACGAAATGGGCACTTGCGAATCAGAGTCGAAACTGACCAACTCCCAAGCGTCCTTTGACTTTTCAAGGGTGCGCAGCAATGCATTGTTTAACGCATGCCCGGACTTGTAACCCTTGAACTCTCCGATCAGGCTGAAACCCAACAGATACAGGTCGCCTATAGAATCCAGTATCTTGTGTTTGACAAACTCATCCTCGTAGCGAAGACCATCCTCATTCAGCACCTTGTAGTCACCCACTGCGATGGCGTTATCCATGCTGGCGCCCAGTGCGAGGTTGCGGTTACGAAGTTCTTCAAACTCGTGCATAAATCCGAAGGTTCTGGCCCGGCTGACTTCTTTGACAAATGAAGTGCTGGAGAAATCGATGGTGGCCGACTTGGTGTAGCGTCGATACACCGGATGATCGTACAACAAGGTGTAGCTGACCTTAAACCCGTCATAGGGCTCCAGGCTGACTGTCTTGTCGCCGTCGGACAGACGTATAGGCTTGAGAATTTTTATAAATTGTTTGGGTGCATCCTGCTCTTCGATACCGGCAGACTGAATCAGGAATACAAAAGGACCCGCGCTTCCGTCCATGATAGGTACTTCAGGTGCGCTGACCTCAATAAACGCATTGTCGATACCCAGACCTGACAACGCAGACATCAGATGTTCTATCGTGGAAACCTTCACATTTCCCTTGACGAGCGTTGTTGAGAGCGTGGTTTCACCAACCAGATCTGCTTTGGCGGGAATCTCGGGGCGCGACTCAATATCTGTTCTGATAAAAACGATGCCGTTATCAATCGGAGCCGGCCGCAAGGTCAGGTATACCTTTTGACCTGTATGCAAGCCTACGCCTGTGGCCCGAATCACGTTCTTGAGGGTTCGCTGCTTTAACATAAGGGGTGATGATTCCGCGAAAATATGTCTGAGAAAGGATTTCAGCCTTTTCATGGGCGGCGATGATAACAAACATCAACTGAGAACCCAATCACTGATTGGCTGGCCAAGTGTCGCTCCATGGTGTCAAACCACAGATCCGCAGACATCGACCTGTGCTCGATGTCTGCGGGAATCCTGTGCTTGTTAACACAACTCAGGCGGCGAAATCAGTCCGCCTGACGGCGCAGAAACGCCGGTATATCCAGATAATCCATATTGGTATCTGCCCCGACTGCTCGTCCAAACCCGTTGCCCTGCGGCATGGTGTGTGACACCTGGGTGCGAGGGCGGGCAACCTGCTGTGCCGGAACAAATGCCCTTGGCTCTTGACGCACTGGCGACGGTGACGCACTGGCGACGGCGCGAATGTTTTCCATGCCTCTGGGTGGGCGGGCCTCCTGAGCACGGATTTCACCGAGACCTGTTGCAACAACCGTGACGCGTATTTCATCCCCCATGGAAGGATCAATCACGGTGCCAATCACAACGGTTGCGTCGTCTGAGGCGAAGTCCGCGATTGCGTCACCCACTTCCGTGAATTCACCCAGCGACAGAGTCTCACCAGCCGTAATATTCACCAAGATACCGCGGGCGCCGTGCAGGTTAACGTCTTCCAGCAGGGGACTACGGATAGCAGCCTCTGCTGCTTCGCGGGCGCGATCAGGCCCACTGGCGTAACCGGTGCCCATCATCGCCATGCCCATTTCGGACATCACTGTGCGCACGTCAGCAAAGTCAACGTTGATCATACCCGGACGAATAATCAGGTCAGCAATACCCTGAACAGCGCCAAGCAGCACATCATTGGCCGCTTTAAAAGCTTCGAGCAGTGATGCCTGTGCGCCAAGCACGGTGAGCAGCTTTTCATTGGGGATGGTGATCAGCGAGTCAACATGGCGTGACAACTCAGCAATGCCCTGTTCGGCAATCATCGAGCGCTTTTTGCCTTCAAACGGAAACGGCTTGGTAACAACTGCAACGGTCAGGATGCCAAGTTCACGTGCCACTTCTGCAAAAATCGGTGCACCACCTGTACCTGTACCACCACCCATGCCGGCAGTGATAAATACCATGTCAGCACCGCGCAGGATTTCAGCGATTTCTTCACGATCCTCCAGCGCCGCCTGACGACCGACTTCAGGATTGGCACCGGCACCCAGACCTTTGGTGACTGTGCTACCCATCTGCAGCAACGTCTTGGCCTGCACATTCGTCAACGCCTGAGCGTCCGTGTTGGCGCAGACAAACTCTACACCTTCCACGTTGTTACTGATCATGTGACGAACGGCATTGCCACCGCCACCGCCAACACCTACAACTTTGATTACAGCGCTTTGCGGAATACTATCCAGAAGTTCAAACATATTGCCCCCTCATGTTGCACAGGTTTTTTTAGTAAATTTTCAAACAGTTTTCAAAAATTGTTCTTGATCCAGTTCTTGATGCGCCTGATCAGGGGCATCTGTGAGTCCTTCACCGGAACCGGATTATGGCTACGCACCTGATGTTGTTGCTGCTTGACGCCGTACAGCAATAAGCCAACACCCGTTGAATAAATCGGATTGCGAACAATATCCGCCAAGCCCTTGACGCCTTGTGGCAAACCAATTCGCACCGGCATGTGAAAAATTTCCTCTGCCAGTTCAATAACACCTTCCATCTTGCTGGTACCGCCGGTGAGTACAATCCCGGCAGCCATCAGATTTTCGTAACCACTGCGCTGCAATTCCGCTTTAACCAGTGTGAATAATTCGTCATAACGAGGCTCTACGACTTCGGCCAGCGCCTGGCGAGAAAGCTCGCGGGCGGGTCTTTCTCCGACACCTGGCACCTGTATCATGTCGCCGGGACTGGCAAGCTGCGTCAGCGCGCACGCATACCTGATCTTTATCTCATCAGCATTATCCGTAGGTGTGCGCAGCGCCATGGCAATATCATTGGTAACCTGATCACCGGCGATTGGTATCACTCCCGTGTGACGTATGGCGCCTTCAGTGAATATCGCGATATCGGTGGTACCACCGCCGATATCCACCATACAGACACCGAGTTCCTTCTCGTCATCGGTCAGCACTGCATAACTGGAGGCCAATTGTTCCAGAATAATCTCTTCAACCTGCAGACCGCAGCGCTTGATGCACTTCTCAATATTTTGCACAGCATTGATGGCGCAGGTGACCAGATGGACTTTGGCTTCAAGCCTCACACCTGACATACCGAGAGGCTCCTTGACGCCCTCTTGAGAATCAATAATGTATTCCTGAGGCAAAATGTGCAGGACACGTTGATCCGCTGGTATAGCCACAGCCTGTGCTGCATCAATGACCCTGTCGACATCCGCCCGTGTAACTTCGCGATCACGGATTGCAACAATGCCGTGCGAATTCATGCTGCGTATGTGACTGCCGGCAATACCTGCATACACCGAATGAATCCGGCAGCCCGCCATCAATTCCGCTTCTTCAACAGCGCGCTGAATCGATTCAACCGTTGACTCGATGTTGACGACGGTGCCTTTTTTAAGCCCACGCGAGCGATGACTTCCAATACCGACAATGTTCAGACTGCCATCTGCCTTCAATTCACCGACAATCGCAACGACCTTGGACGTCCCGATGTCCAGGCCAACGATCATATTGCTGTTATCTGCAGCACTCATAATTCACCTTGCTCTCACCGACTTGCAACTGAACCAGTTGTATCGGTTTTGTTACTCACTGAAATACCGTTGTTGTAACGAAGATCAATCGTTTCAGCATTGGCCAACTGTTCTGCCAGGCCACCTTTGATCAGGCGGACAAATCTTGTCATGCGCTCTTCAACATCCTCACGTCCGATACGAAGAACCGGACCATCAGCAACAACACCACTCCAGCTGCCACGCGCATCTACGCTGATGGTGTGCAGTCTCATATTGATCGCCGACAACATTGTGTTGAAGTGTTCAAAATTCGCGCGCACCAAAGATTCGCTTCCCTCAGGTCCATTCATGAGTGGCAACTGCGTTTCAGAACCTCTCATGGGCGGACTGAAAATTTCGCCTTGATCATTTAATAACGATGCTTCTCCCCAACGTGCAACTGGACGCTGCTCAGCGATCATTATCACCAAC
>CALQJO020000036.1 GCA_943330915.2 Rhodoferax sp. OV413
CCCAGGCAGCCGCCCATGCAAACGGCGGCATCTGCCGGAACGCTTCTTTAAGCCGCTGATCCCAGCTGCGCTTAACCTCTCTCAAAAACTCGCTGCCTTCCTCGAATCGCAAAGGTGATTCAAGGCTCAGAGTGTCTGTGCGATAGACCAGAATCTCGATGGGCGGTCCAACGCTCAGATTGCTACGCATGGTCGAGTCCATGGAGACCAATGCACACAGTGCACAGGTATCGAGGTTCAGATCACGGGTCAGAATGCGGTCGAGAATAGGCTTGCCGTATTTGCTTTCGCCAATCTGCAAATAGGGAGTGTCATGTGAACTGGTGATGTGATTGCCTTCCGGGTAGACCATCATGATGCGGTGTTTTTTACCGGCAATCTGGCCGCCGATAACAAAGCTGGCCTCAAACCCAACGCCGCGAGTGGCATGTTTTTCCTGTTCAGAACGGCTGATGGCGCCCAGATATTCAGCCGCCTCGCTGATGCTGGCAACTGTCAGCAGACTCTCTGCTGCGCTATCTTTAATGTCACGCTTGATCCGAGCAATGGTCGCCTGCGAGGTGCCCAGATTGCCGGCAGATAAAATCACAAACTGTCGCTGGCCATCCACACCAAAGCGGTGCATTTTGCTGTAGGTGCTGATCTGATCGATCCCTGCATTGGTACGGGAGTCTGAGCAAAACACCAAACCGGCGTCGACTGCGATGGCAACACAATAAGTCATAGGTTCTCTTGGTAACCGGACGGCATCATGCTGCCCGGTTCACCTTGGGGTTTAATCTTCAACAACCTCGTCTGCAGATTCGTCAAAATAATCGGCGTTGTCGCTGTCTTTCATCGCCAGATCATCTTCCATCTCGTCAAACTGAAGATCCCCGTACATACGCTTCCAGTCAAGGCGCTCTTCTGTCTTTCTACGCAGATCTGTCAGACGTCGACGCTGGGAATTTTTGTCTATCGGTTCGTCATCAAACTCAGTGTCTGGTGTAAAACTACCAGCATCAAAAAAGTCTTTTGCACCATCTGCTAATTCGTCCCACGGATGACCTTTCATATGAATACTCTCTGTTAAACCCCGATAGGAGGATTTTATGTGAGCATATGAACCACTATAGAAATTGACGGTGGCTCACCATCCAACGCTCTGCCACAGGCGGGCGGAAAAGCCCGCATAACAGGCCGTAAAACGCAGGTTTTTGCCAGTCCCGGCACCAGAAATGGTGATGAATCTGGCCCAGCGTTCACGTTGCGAATTATGGTTATAAAAGATCAGATTGCAATAGTCTGAAAAGTTTTTTTTAGCCCAGTCCCAAGCGCTGAATGGCCTGTTGGCGCAACAGTTTTTTGGCAATTTTGCCACTGGCAATGCGCTCCAGTTGCTCTGCCTGAATCAGGATGTGGCTGGGCACCTTGTAATGCGCTATGTGAGACCCCAGAAACGCTTGCAGCTGTTCTGCACTGACGCTTGAGCCAGGTTTTGACATGATTGTTGCGCCAACAATTTCTCCCAGCCGCTCATCAGGTAAACCATAGACAGCGGCTTCAAAGACATCGGGATGCTCGGATAGGGCGTATTCCACTTCCGCGCACGCCACGTTTTCACCACCGCGAATCACAATGTCCTTGGCCCTGTCTTTGATAACTACAAACCCGTGTTCATCAAGCAGACCCAGATCACCGGTATGGAACCAGCCGCCTTTTATAACTGCTGCCGTATCTTGTGGGCGGTTCCAGTAACCTTTCATGACGGTCGCGCCTTTGATGCAGATTTCTCCGATCTGACCAGAGGGCAGTTCATTGCCGTTTTCATCTTCAATACGAATCTGGGTCACAGGTTGTGTGGGTCTGCCAGTGCTCTCGGGTTTGGACAAGTAAAACGCGCCGGTAATCGTTGCACCGATAGCATTAGTCTCCGTCAGGCCATAACCCAACCCGGGTTGCACTGTCGGGGAGAATTTTTTCTGCATCATTGTCAGATGCCCTGGCGGTCTTGATGCGCCGCCGCTTTGCACAATGCGCAGACTGCGCAGATCGGTCTGTTCAAAGCGCGGGGAGTTCATCACTTCCCAAGTCATGGTTGGAACACCGTGCAGCACGGATAAGCGTTCTGTTTCGATCAGTTCTAACGCTTTGTCAGCGTTCCATTTGTACATCATCACCAATTTGCGCTGATAGGCAAAACTGGCCAGAAACTGGGCGTGACAACCGGTGACGTGGAACAAGGGCACATTGCAAAGAATCGCCGGATCAAACTCCGGATTCTTTTCAACAAGCTCAGGACGCAGGGTTTCTGCAGCCTCCTTCACAAACACCCAGCTGAAAATTGCGTTAACAATATTGCGATGTGTCGATAAGACGCCTTTGGGTGTCCCGGTCGACCCCGAGGTATACATGATAGAGGCATTGTCATCGGGGGATACTTTAAGGGTTTTGAAATCCAGCGCGGGGTGATGTTTGTGTTTGTCCAATAGTTGATAAAACTCGGGGTATTCCGTGAATTCCTCATCCGGTTTGATTGAAATGATTTGCACATTGGTCTGAGCCATGACCGGTTTTAGCGTGTTGATGCGTTCCTGATCGGCGAACAACACCGTGGCGCCACTGTCCTTCAGGCCAAAGACCAGTTCACTGCTTTGCCACCAGGAGTTCATCGGCACAACAACTGCGCCAATCATCGTGATGGCCATAAACGCCAGGCACCATTCCGGATAGTTGCGCGAGCAAATGGCTACCCGGTCGCCCTTTTGTATCTGATAGTGTTCAATCAATACCAGGGCCATGCGTTCTGCGATTTCAATTGTCTGCCGGAAGCTGAATCGCTCCTGCTCGTAAACCAGAAAATCCCGCTCAGCAGCCTGCAAACCAATACGGTAGACCTCACGCAGATTTTCAGGAACACGTTCAAACACCACTTGCTCAACCCCGTCAAGGGTCATTTTGGTGACGGCTAATGGAGAGCCAGGGGCTTTTAGCTTGATAACAATATCTCTGAGCTGGCTCAGATCCTGTTCAATTTGTTGCGCTGTTAACATGCCTGCTCACTCTTTAGATATTTCAAATGTCACTTTGCCCATGACTTTCCGGTCACGGAACACACTGAATGCGGCCACGTAATCTTCAAAAGCGAATGACTCGGTCACGATAGGTTTGATCTTGCCAGCGGTGTACATGTCAAACAATTCCTGGAAGTTACGCTCATACTCCTCCGGCTCTTCCTTGCGGAAACGACCCAGGAACACACCAACCATTGAACTGCCTTTAAGCAATGCCAGATTTGCAGGGTACGACGGGATGCGACCACTGGTAAAACCTACAACCAGCAGGCGGCCATTCCAAGCGATGCTGCGGGTGGACTGATCAAAAAGATCACCACCCACCGGATCGTAGATAACATCTGCCCCGCGATCGTTAGTCAACGCTCTGACCTTTTCTTTAAGATCACCATCACCATAGTTCAGCAACTCATCGGGCCCGGCTTGTTTTACAAACGCCAGCTTTTCGTCGCTGCTCGCCGCAGCAATTACCCGGGCACCCATCAGTTTGCCCAGTTCTACGGCGGCCATGCCAACACCACCACTGGCGCCCAGCACTAACAAGGTTTCGCCTTTTTTCAGCTGTGCCCGCTGTTTGAGGGCGTGATAAGAGGTGGTATAGACCATGGCAAATCCGGCTGCGGTTTTAAAATCCATACTGTCTGGTATCTTTCGCAACCCGGCTGCGGTGCAGCGGACTTGTTCCGCCATGCCGCCAATCGACGGTGTCGCCATCACCCTGTCACCAATCTCAAAGCCGCTGATACCATGGCCGAGCTTGATGATCACTCCACCTACCTCAGATCCTGGCGAAAATGGCATGGGCGGCTGGAATTGATACTTCCCCTGAATTTGCAGAGTGTCGGGAAAATTCAATGATGCTGCATAGACCTGAACAATCGCCTCGTCAGCGCCGGGTTCAAGATCGGCTACTTCTTCGATGACCAGATTCTCTGGGGGGCCGTAAGATTTGCATAACAAGGCTTTCATCAAGTACTCCGTTGCATAGTGGTCATGAGTTGTTTCAGCCTTATATGACGTCGGCTGGCAAACACAGGCGCAGATTCAAACATGTTTGCGTTGCACAGACAACCTGCTCAGCCGTGCCGTATAATGCCGGCCGATCGGGTCACCGCAGGTGGCAAAAAATTTATCCGGGACAGGCTCTACACCATGGCTGCTGAACGGTTGCGCAGACAACTTCTGAAAGACACGGGCATCACCTGCTGGTTCCCCAGAGCACCGATGCCGGGTGCAGCGCCTTCGCACCAGGTATGTGTTGAACTCGCAGATGAAGCAGTATCTGTGCGCAAATCACAAACCGCCATGATACCCAGCCATATACCCAGCCATATACCCAGTCAGATACCTTCGCCGCAGCCCTCGCCTGTGCAGTTGATGAGTACAGTATTGGCCCCTGCGACGGTGGTTGTTAAAGAGGCTGAGGCCCATGCTGCTCAACCGGCGAGTGTCCTGCAGTTGGTGGCGCCGGATAGTACCGCTCCCTTTGGATTTAGCTGGTTTGTGATCGACAAGCGATTGTCTGTGCTGGCCATGCTGCCGCCCGGCGCGTCCCGGTTGTCAGGCAGTTGTCGATTGATGCTGGAACGTATGTTGGGCGCCTTGCACACGCACTGGCAGTCCATGGCTCTGGATGAGCAAAGTTTTCATTGGCCCTTTGCAGAAATGCCCGAATTGGCGGTTGATGCAGATGCCGCAAAACAGGCGGTTGAAGGATTTATCGCCAGGCGTCTGCGTGTGCTCCCGAGTGTGATGTTGCTGGTGCTGGGTGATGAGTTGCCGTGGTTTCTCAGACAACCCGGTGTAGACGCTGCTGAAGAAGGTGCTGGCCAGTTGCTGATTCACAGACACTTTGAATTCGCGATGTTATGTACACACTCGCTGCACGCCATGGAGCAGGATGCCGGCCTGAAGCGGGCGGCCTGGCAATCCATGCAGTTGCTGCGCGAGCGACTTGGCAGAAGCTGACAATGATATTCCAGACCATGACAGATCCAGGTCAGGTTATCTGCCGTCGCATGCGGCCAAGTGACCTTGATCAGGTAGTTACAAACGAAGAAATTTCCTATCCCAACCCCTGGAGCCGGCGCATTTTTCTGGATTGTTTGCGCAGTGGCTATGAATGTTGGGTGCTGGCCACCCGGGAGCGCATTCTGGCGCATGGCGTGCTGAGCGCGGCAGTTGGCGAAAGCCATCTGTTGACACTGTGTGTTCACCCGGAGGCGAGGCGCAAAGCCTACGGTCGGCGAATGCTAAGGCACTTGATAAATGAAGCGCGGCGACTGGGAGCGCATACCTGTTTTCTGGAGGTGCGTCCTTCCAACGAAGCGGCTCGATCGCTCTATTACAACATGGGATTTGTGCAGGTTGGAGAGCGAAGGGCGTACTATCCGGCTGATACAGGAAGCACCCTGCGGGAAGATGCTCTGATACTATCGTGTGTATTGATGTGATCGAAAACCGGAGACTGTGTGGGCAATCTGGCTAAAGCGACTAAGTACCGGCAACAGTGCCTTGAGCGCGTGTCTGCTGTTGCGTTGATATGTGTGATGTTTTTTGTGGCATTGATGCGGGCACTTCCAGTATCAGCACAACAGGCGTCAGCTCAGCAACTGCCGCAGCTAAGCGATGCGCAGGCGGCATGGATTGCTGATCAGATTTTTGCGAACGAGTGCAATCGCCAGATCAGCTGCCTGACAAGCTGGAACGTGGGAGAGGATTTTCCATCACTGGGTATCGGGCATTTCATCTGGTATCGAGAAGGTCAGCAGGAGCGGTTTGTTGAAAGTTTTCCGGATATGCTGGCGTACTACGTAGCGCGCGGTGTGGACTTGCCGTCGTGGTTATCCGGTCAGGCCGGCTGGAATTCACCTTGGGCAACCCGCGAAGAGTTTAATGCTGAGCTTGATGCGCCGCGCATGCGCGAATTCCGTGAATTTCTGTTTGAGACCCGTGCCATTCAGGCCGAGTTTATCATCCGGCGCCTCCAACAGAGTCTGCCGCTCATCAGTGCTGCCAGTGAATCCCCCGGGCTGATCAGTGAGCTGTTTTATGAAGTGGCCAATACTGAAGTGCCACAAGGTATGTACGCACTGATAGACTACGTGAACTTCAAGGGTGAAGGCACCGCCGCCAGTGAACGTTATCAGGGCGAGGGCTGGGGACTTCTGCAGGTGCTTGAGAGCATGCTGCAATCCAGAAATGATGAGCCTTTGCTTGACCAGTTTGCCAGCGCAGCCCGAGACGTTTTGGCCCGCCGCATTGCCAATGCGCCGCCAGAGCGAGGCGAAGAACGATGGCGGCAGGGTTGGAATAACCGCACACTTACCTATCAGCAGTCAGACACGCAGCAGGCAGACACGCAATGAATTACGAACGACCCGGAATCCGGCGCATGGAAGGTTATACCTTTGGTGAGCAGCCTGCCCAGACACAAGTGATCAAACTCAATACCAATGAAAATCCCTACCCTGCCACGGCAGCGGTGGCGTCGGTGTTGAGTGCTCTCAAGGTAGAAGATCTGCGCCGTTATCCGCAGCCCTATGCCAATGGCTTTCGCGATGTCGCCGCTCAGTTTCACGGGGTAGGGCGGGACAACATCATGGCTACCAATGGTGGCGACGAATTACTCAGACTGGCGATTACCACCTTTGTCGACGCAGGTCAGATTCTGGGGATGGCGGAGCCGAGTTACTCCCTTTATCCCGTGCTGGCCGCGGTGCAAGGTTGCAAAGTCGCTCGTATTCCGTTGAAAGATGATTGGTCATTGCCGCAGGATTTTGCAGCGCGGCTGAATGCAGAAGGCGCAAAACTGGCATTTGTGGTCAATCCACACGCACCTTCTGGCAAAATTATGCCAGTAGCTCAGCTGCGACAACTCGCTGCCGAGTTCAAAGGCGTGCTGGTGATTGATGAAGCGTATGCAGACTTTGTAGATTCCGAACTGGCCTACAACGCAGTGCCGTTGATTCATGAATTCGACAATGTCATGTTGCTGAGAACCCTCAGTAAGGGGTATTCACTGGCTGGACTGCGATTCGCCTACGCTATTGCGCCGGCTTCCCTCCTTGAGCCTATGCTGTACAAGACCCGTGACAGTTACAACACTGATTTTTTATCGCAACAGTTGGCGCAGGCAGCGATTGAGTCCAGCGATCAGGCCGCCAGCAGTTGGGCGTTGGTGCGCAGTGAGCGAGTCAGGCTCACGCAAGTGTTAGGTGAGTTGGGATTTGCAGTGGTGCCCAGTCAGAGTAACTTCGTGCTGGCATCCGTCCCTGCACAAACTACTGCGGCAGACAATGATCAGCTGGCGCTCAGTTTGTACCGACAGTTGAAAGATGATGGCATTCTGGTGCGCTATTTTGACCAGGCCCGGTTGCGTGACAAACTGCGTATTACCGTGGGTACTGAGGCGCAGAACAACCGTTTGCTTGATTGCCTTGCGCAGTATCTGCAGACGCAAAAACGCTGAGAGCAGGTGAATTCGCGCTTTGTGAGGGATACGCATGATTGATGATGTGTTTTATCCAGGCACGTCTGACACCCCGGAGAAGCCTGCGCGCCAAACGCCCTGTCCTCGCTGTAAGCAGCCAATGCGCCGTATTGTCGGCAAAATGGGGCCGTTCTGGGGATGCACTGCTTATCCGGCCTGTGATGAGCGTTTGTTTGATGTCGATGGCAAGCCCTCTGCTACGCCGGACGAACGCTTTCGGTGCCCGGTGTGCACAAGGCCTCTGGTCAGGGCGGATGGCAACTATTGGTACTGCACCGGTTACAACAAGGGGTGTAAGGTCACTCTGGCTGATCAGGACGGGCAGCCGGCCAAGGCTTGGCGATGTCCGACCTGCGGGCATCTGCTAAAACTACGCAAAGGCAAGAGAGGCGTTTTCTGGGGCTGTTCGCAATATCCACTGTGTACTGTCAGTTTTGCTGATCAGGATGGGCAGCCAAAGTTTCAAAAACAGTCGTTAACCTTGAAAAAATCAACTGACACCGATAATCATAGTCAAGCGTGATAGTTCACCAAAAATTACAGCCTGCCGGGAAGATCACTAGTGAGTAATTCTGAAAAGACAACCAGGGAGCGGCCCAAGCAGCGAAGAATTCCCTTCTTGATGAGGGCGACGTTTGCAGGTCTGACAATCGCGCTGACGTCACTGTGGGCTTTGACAGTTTCTTACGATATATCCAGAGAGGAGTTGCTTGGTTTTCTGCTTGGCAGCGTTTTATTGCTGTTGGGAGTGCTGCTGACCGCTGCGTTACTGGTAAGCCTCATCAAAGTCATGGCATGGCTGATTTCCAGAACAAAAAAGCCTGCCGCAGAAGATGAGAAGCTAAAGGATTAAAGGCCGTTGCAAGCTCAGGCCGCCATCAGTGCAGTTAGCACCGGATATAAGGCGAAACACTAGCGCCTATCTTCCCTGATCGTATTGCCAAACCGGTCAGCACGATGCCCTATAAAAGAGCAGGGATAATAGTGTAAAGATATGTCAGTTGCATTGATTCTCCGGGGACTGAATTTGCAGTCATTGCCTTGTAACATTGCTGCTCTGATTAGTGAGCGTAAAAACGTAGTAAAAACATAGAGAAAACGCTCAAAATTGTAGTTGCCTGTTAAGCGCAGGATGTTTTATGCACATTGATGTCAGGCATGTCAATCAATTGCATAAAAACTTACGGTGTTGCCGCATAGTCCGTAAAAAATTATATGTCATTGAAATATAAGAATAATATACTTGTACAAAAAATGATCAATCTGACTCAACGCGCCATCCTGCAAGCATTTTTTGCTGTTGTAAGCAACTTATCCACTGAGTTATCCACAGATTCTGTGGACAACAAAAACCACCAAAAAAAATCGCAATAACTTCACCGGAGTCAATCGGTTTTTCGACTTTTTTTGTGTATTTTTTTCGGCCGGGCCGATCGTTTTTCAGTGTGAATTACCGACACATTACTGTCATTGAATTGTTACCAGGATGCCCATATCTTGAGTTTTGCGACCGGTTTTCTGCTGGTGGAAAATCAAGACTAGTGATATTGTACTTTGACACGTTTTTAAAGGGTCTGACGCATTATGGTTGAACTCTCCGGTAACATTCCTTTTCTTTGGCGTCTCAGCCCCGAATCCAGCGAAGGCTTTTGCATGGTGTCGATGGTTGTACCCTTTGAGTCCGAAGATGAGGAAGAGGAGTCCCGCGATCTGACCATCGAAACCAGCGTTGTGAGCTTTTCCTCGGACAGCAGTCGTTCCGAGCGCGAAGAAATGCTGGAATGGAATCAGGACGATATGAGCCTGTTTCTGAAACTGGTCACTTTTCACCAACAGGGTGCTGACGCCCCTGCACTCGATTCTGTCCGCGTTGATCTAACTGATCCCGAAATCATCGATATCATTCATGTAGTGGCGGCTGCCGGATTCGGAACAGCCTACGCCTCAGAGGGTATCGTCGAGGATTCTGTAGGGCGTTATCCGCCGCATGTATGTGATCTGGGCAGCTTTGCCGCGCTGAATACCGTGGATGGTTTCAAACGCTGTGTTGTAGTCGATATGGACAGTGAAGATGTTGTAGTCGTGTTGCAGGATGATATCGATGTGGTGTCAATCGGCGAATACGACAAACTTGATCGCCACGATTTGCTCATGGTTAAACAGACTGATCTGCTGCATCCGGACTTTGCGGCAGTGCTGGTTCGCCCTCCGCACGCCACATTACACTGATCAGACTTGCTGGAAGTCACTCTTGTTTTGACCCGCGTTTTGCTGTTAAGTAGGGATAAGATTTTCTCACCTGACACAACAACAAAACAGGGGGCGGCTTGTGTTCATCAGGAAAATATCAATAAAGTCAATGGCTTGCAATTTAAGTGGCATACGTTTCCTGGCGATTGCTGCTCTAATGACATGCTTTCTGGCAGTTTCCTGTTCTCCCTCCGGACCTGCCGAGATCGGCGACAATCAGCCCCCGGCTGATCCCGGTGCGCCTGTCCATGGCGGTCATCTGCGTGTTGCTTTGGAGGGCGAGACGAATAACTGGTTGCCTGGTCGTGGCAATCACGTCGCTCCAGCCGCACTGACGGTGGCTATGGCGCTGTTTGATCCTCTGGTCCGCCTTGATCATCAAGGCCGCTTTCAGCCGTATCTCGCAGAATCTCTTGTCCCCAACGGCACCTTTGATCAATGGACACTGACGTTAAGGCCGGGCGTGGTTTTTCATGATGGTACGCCGCTGAATGCGGAGGCCATCAAGTGGAATTTTGATAATCTTCACAAACGCCAGGGGTCTGTTACATTTGGTTCCATCCGTGATGTTGAGCGGGTTGAAGTCGTGGATGAACTGAGTGTTGTTTATTTTCTCACTAAAGGGATTGTGCCGTTTCCGGATATGCTGACGCGTGCGGTTGGCTGGCCAGTCTCGCCAACCGCTGTGCAACGATATGGCGATGAAGCAGGTTTGTATCCGGTGGGAACCGGGCCTTTTGAGCTGGTGAGCTGGCGGCGTGATGATGCGCTGGAGCTCAAGCGCAATGAACGCTACTGGCGCGAAGGTTTACCCTACCTTGACGGTATCACCTTCCGTCCTTTACCCGATGAAGATGCGCGCCTGGCGAGCCTGATGTCGGACGATATGGATGTCATTCAGACCTTGCGCCAGCACATTGTTGCGCGATTAAGGGAAATGTCCGGAATTCACCTGTACGAGCAGATTGGTAACAGCAGTGGCAGCGCCATCTTTAATGCCCAGCGCCCCCCGGTTGACGATGTGCGCATACGCCAGGCGCTGGCATGGTCGCTGGATCCGGAGGTGTTGATTGAAGTGCTGGGCGGGCGCGGTATTTCCCCTGTACAAACACAATATTTTAATGAAAACAATGTTTGGTATTCCCCCACGGCTGCTTCAGCTTGGCCACAGCGTGATCAGGCTAAAGCGCGCGATCTGTTACAGCAATACATTAATGACCCGCAGCGCTCTGACGGAAAAGCCATTGGTGAAGTTGTCTCCATTGAATTGATGTGTCTGCCAGAGCAGAGCCTCATCGACCTCGCTCAGATGTACCAGGCGCTGTGGGCGGCGGTTGGTTTTGAGGTGCGCCTGCGTCAGGTTGAACAGGCGACACAGATTCAAAGTGCCATCAGTGGTGACTACATGGTGACCTGTTGGCGCTCCAGCAATGAGCAGGATCCCTACATTATTTTTACCAATGATTTTGGTCCGGTGGATGGACAGCCTCTGAATTACACCAACTTTACGCACCCGGTTATTCAGCAGAATCTTGAAATTCTCCAGCTGGCCCCCGAGTTCGAGGCGCGATACGCCGCCGTTGAACAGATCATGTTGTTGCTGGCAGAGCAGGTGCCCAATACCTGGACCGGTTCCACGCCAGCAGCAGTGGCGGCCAATCCAAGGGTCAGAAACATCAGTGACTGGACGTTTCCGGATGGCCGCCTCGGTGACGGCATGCCGGTTGCGCAGGTGAGCTGGGCTCAGGTCTGGATGCTCGATGATGCAGCGCTGGCCGCCGAGCGTGCCGCCCAGAACACGGACAACTGAACATGATCATGTTGTTGCGAAAGCTGCCATGGTTGATAGGCACTTTGCTGGCGGTTTCGTTTTTTACTTTTATGCTGGTCGGGCTGCTGCCTGGCGATCCTGCGGTGTTAATTCTGGGGGCGGGCGTCTCACCTGAGGCTATCGTTGCGCTCAGGCTGGAGATGGGCCTTGATCGGCCTTTGTTGATTCGTTACTTCGATTGGCTGGGCAGTGCTTTGACCGGAGATCTTGGCAGATCGCCGATGACCGGTGAGCTGGTGATGGACGCCATTCTGGAGCGACTGCCAGTCACGGTGCAGCTCGGACTGATGGCGATTGTCCTTGCACTGGTGATGGCGATTCCGTTGGCTATGGTGTCGGCATCGTTTGCCGGATCAAAGCTGGACAGAGTCATCAGCGGCATTGGTTTTGCCCTGATGTCAGTGCCCGGGTTTATGATGGCCATTTTTCTGATCCTGATTTTTGCGGTGACGCTGGGCTGGTTTCCTGCGACCGGTTGGATTCCATTTTCGGTCTCTCCGCTTGATAACTTGCTAAATGCGCTGTTGCCGGCCTTGTCACTGGCCATGATTGAGTTGGCTATGTACATGCGTCTGCTGCGCACGGATCTCATCGATACTCTTCAGCAAGATTACATAACACTGGCGCGGGCCAAGGGTATGCCATCGTGGCGCATTCTTACCCGACATGCACTCAGACCCTCTTCATTTTCGCTGCTCACGGTAGTGGGTTTGCAGTTGGGCGGGGTGATCAGCGGTGCCATCATTGTTGAGGAGATTTTTGCGTTGCCCGGCGTGGGGCGTCTGTTGTATCAGTCCATCTTGCAGCGTGATCTGCTCATGGTGCAGGGCATTGTGTTGTTTATCGCCACTGCTTACGTGCTGGTGAATTTTGTCGTAGATCTGTGTTACTCCCTGCTGGATCCGAGGGTGCGATATGCCGGTTAACAAGCATCCGACAATAGAAAGCAGGGCACAGAATTTTGCCCGCGCATTGCAGCAGGTATTCGGACGCGGCTTTGGGCCGGGTTTCTGGCTGGCGGTGTTCTGGCTGGTGATTGTGGCCTTCTGCGCGATGTTTGCAGATTGGCTTCCGCTGCGAGATCCGCTCGATCCGGTCATTGCTAATCGTCTTGATGGTCCACTTTCAGGAAGCCTGCTGGGGGCGGATGGACTCGGACGAGACATTTTGTCACGGCTGGTGCATGGTGCCCGTGTTTCGGTGGTGATCGGTTTGACCGCTGTCAGTATTGGCATGATTGTCGGCGGTGCGCTGGGCATTATCGCCGGCTACTTCCGCGGCCATTTTGAGCGGGCGCTGATGGCCGTGCTTGACGTCATCCTGGCGTTTCCATGGCTGGTGCTGTTGTTGGCGTTGGTGGCGTTTATCGGACAGAGCCTGTTCGCCATCTCTACTGCGATCGGTTTTTTATGGATACCGGCTTACGCGCGCGTGGCGCGGGCCAATACTTTGTCCGTGGTGCAGCGTGAGTACGTGTTGGCAGCCAGAGCGATGGGGGCCACTACAACCAGAATTCTGGTCAGGGAAGTGCTGCCCAATGTGATTTTGCCGCTGCTCGCCTATGGGCTAGTTGCCATGGGGCTGGTGATTATTGTCGAAAGTGCACTGGCCTTTTTGGGTTTGAGTGTTGAGGCACCCCAGCCAACCTGGGGAGGAATGATCTCCGAAGGTAAACGCCATCTTGCCACGGCTGTCCATGTCGCCCTGATTCCATCGATCACGATATTTTTAACGGTGCTGTCACTGAACTTTGTGGGGGATAGGCTGCGCAGTCGTTTTGATGTGAAGGAGTCAAATCTGTGACGCCTCGTGAATTCAAAGAGCAGCCGTTGCTGCTGGATGTCCGCAATCTGACTATCCGCTTGAACAGTGCAGCAGGTCTGGTGCATGCCGTAGAAGATGTCTCATTTGTTTTGCGCGAAGGTCAGACACTGGGCATTGTTGGTGAATCCGGATCCGGAAAAAGTGTGATGGCGCGTTCCTTGATGAATTTGTTGTCGCGCCGCTCAGTCGCGCAGCGTCAGGGAAGCGTGGTGTTATCCGGTCGAGAAATCTCCGCACTGAGCGAGCGTGAGATGCAAAAACTGCGTGGCGCGCAGGTCGCCATGATTTTTCAGGATCCGATGACCGCGCTGAATCCTGTGCTGACCATTTGTGTGCAGGTCTCTGAACCGCTTCAGCAGCACCTCGGCCTCAGTAAACAGGCCGCCCGTCAACGGACAATAGAATTGCTGGATGCCGTGGGTATCCCGGATGCTGCTAACCGTGTTGATCAGTATCCGCATCAGTTATCGGGTGGAATGCGTCAACGCGTGGTTATCGCCATCGCGTTGGCTTGTGATCCGGCGTTATTGATCGCGGATGAGCCCACCACGGCACTCGACGTCACCGTCCAGAAGCAGATACTCGACCTGCTGTCCCGGCAGCAAACGCAACGCCGTATGGGCATGTTGCTGATCACTCATGATCTGGGAGTGGTGGCCAGCCGCGCTGACATTATTGCGGTAATGTATGCCGGAAGACTGGTGGAACTGGCGCCGGCGACCACGCTGTTCGGTGCCATGAGACATCCTTATACAGAGGCCTTGTTTAATTCCATCCCCCGCATTTCTGATCCCGGGCATACCCGTCTGCAGGCGATTCCCGGCCGGCCGCCACAATTGCATCATCCCTCTCCTGGTTGTGCTTTTGCCCCGCGCTGCCAGTATGCGCAGCAGCGATGTCATCGCGAAACTCCGCCTGTTGTGATGGCAGAGTCGTCGATTGTGTCAGCGAAACCAACAGAGCATTTACATGCGTGTTTTTTCCCGGTGGCCAAGTCAGCGTCAGGGGGGGTAAATTGATGTCAGACCAACCTGGGCAGACTACTCCTTTACAGTTGCGTGACCGGGACGACATTGTATTGCGAATCGAGCATCTGTCTGTCAATTTCAGAGTAGGAAAGCAGACGGTGCAGGCGGTCTCTGACCTCAGTCTTGATGTGGCGCGTGGCGAAACCCTGGGTCTGGTAGGGGAGTCCGGATGTGGTAAATCGACCGTGGGGCGCGCCATTATGCAACTACCGCCGCCCACTGCCGGCAAGGTTTTATTCAAGGGTCAGGATCTTTGCCTGTTATCCGGTGAAGCCTTGCGGCAAACCCGCACAGCCTTACAGATGATATTCCAGGATCCGATTTCATCTCTGAACCCGCGGCGCAAGGTCAGGGATATTGTGGCAGAAGGTCTGCAGATATGGGGCCGACCCAGCCAGCAGTCCCGCGTGCGCGAAGTTATGGAGGCTGTCGGTCTTGATCCTGATGCGGTTGCCGACCGACGCCCGCATCAGTTCTCCGGCGGACAGTGCCAGCGCATCTGTATTGCCCGCTCTCTGGCGCTGGACCCCGAGGTGCTGATTTGTGATGAGCCGGTGTCGGCGCTGGATGTGTCGGTGCAGGCGCAGATATTGAATCTGCTGGAGGATATGAAACAGCGCTACCAGCTCACCATGGTGTTTGTAGCCCATAATCTGGCGGTGGTCAGGAATGTCAGTGATCGTGTGGCGGTGATGTATCTGGGCAAATTATGCGAAATAGGCGGCACCGGGTCTGTGTATGCGCGGCCAGCTCACCCCTATACACGTGCCTTGCTGGCGTCGATACCCGACATGAATCCGCTGTCGCGTCATCAGCAGGACGGCTTGCCTTTGTTGCACGGCGATTTGCCATCACCTGCCAATCCGCCTTCGGGCTGTCGGTTCAGAACCCGTTGCCCGAACGCACAAGCACTGTGTGCAGAGAAGGAGCCGCTGATGCAAGCAGTGCGGCAAACTGAGCAAAACGAACCGCAATCGAAGACGACAGGCGTGGTATCAGACCACTTTGTTGCCTGCCACTTTCCTCTGTGACGACAACCATCAATCAGTTCTGAGGGACGCTTTGCTGATAATCCCGAATATCAATCAGCCGATAGTCTGGCACCATGATATGAGTTTCATTATCCTCAGGGATCAGCGTTGAAGGCGCTTTGGCATCGGGGCCGGCGGCAAACATAAACTTGCCGGACATCAGGATGTTCGCACGATCGATAACGCCCCAATCGACGGAGTACCATGCCGAGGCTGGCAGAGCTGGAAGTGGCCATATAAACACACGGTTTGGTGTGGGGTCATACCGGAACTGCACATCTATCAGTTTGTCTTCAGCAGTTTTAACCACCAGTTTCACTAAAGAAACCTGGTCGGTGAAGCGCAGTATGAGAGAATCAGGCAATGCAGATAGTACTTCGTCATGGTCAGGCAGGTGTTCAACTTCTACAGTGCCGGTGTAGCGGTAAGTGTGTGTTGAATGTTGAGCAGAGGCAGTGACGCTGAAGAGCGCGCTCAAGACGACAAAAACCACGAAGGCTGCCATTTTTCTCGTTTTTTTTGTGCCAGTCATCTGTTCAGAGCGTCTCGATAAATTAGTAGGTGGTCAACGTATTTTCTGCCTGCCTTTATAACATGGGTACGTGAAGGCTGGCATGTCCGATCAGCAGCTTTTCTGATTCCGTAAACTGTTTTTAAATAATCCGTCAGACATTTGCATAAATCAGCAAGACGTTGTGAATCGATTCATGTTTCAATACTTCGGTTTCCCGTAATAACAACAACCAGGAGGTGTCCCGTGAGGATGCTACTTTCTACCCGACTGATCGCCGCTATGGCTCTTGCCCTGCCTTTTAGTGTGTCTGCACAGACGTCCGCTGAAGGCGTAACTTTCCACAAAGACATTGAACCCATTCTGCAGCGTGCTTGCCAGACCTGCCACAGACCGGCCGGTGTTGCGCCGATGTCGTTGGTAACATACGACGAAGTAGTTCCGTATGCAGGCCTGGTTGAATACCGTACGCACTTGCGTGACCGAGCAGGCGCCATGCCGCCATGGTATGCCGAGAAGGACGTCGGTATTCAGGATTACAAACAAGACCCCTCGCTAAGTGATGAAGAGCTCGCCAAAATTTCCCAGTGGGCACGCGGTGGCGTACCTCGCGGTAACCCGGCTGATGCGCCAACTCCTCTGGAGTTCCAGGATGGCGGAGTCTGGGCAGCGGGCGAGCCAGACCTGATTATCCGAACTGAGGATATTTTTGTAGAAGGTGGTGCGCCGGATTGGTGGGGTGATATTCCTCACGTACCAACCGGGATGACCGAAGACCGCTATGTGAAATCGGTTGAAATCCGTGAAGTAAACGATCGAGACATGAGTGCAGCCGGAGGCACAGTAGGTGGTCGTAACATCGTTCACCACATGATCTGGAGTACTCAGGTATTTAACGAAGATGGCACTTCTGACGGCTTGCAAGTTCCTTGGCCGGTTCATGAAATCGCCCGTAACCCGGATATTTTTGATGAAGATGGCGGCAGGTTGCTGCGCGCTAACTCATATCTGGTCTCCAACTCCGTGCATTTGCACTCCACGGGTGTGGACACAACGGGACACCTGGAAATCGGCTTCCGTTTCCATCCCGTAGGTTATGAGCCTAAGTACCGCCCCGCGGTTTTTGGTCTGGGTAATGGCGTTGATATCTCCATCACGGGTAACAGAGATCAACAGGAGTTGCACGCGTATGCGGTGATGACTCAGCCCACAAAAATTGTGACTTTCGAGCCGCACCTGCACGCCCCGGGCGAGCGTATGTGTCTGGAAGCCATCTGGGGTTACACTGTTGAAACGCTGTCGTGTGTCGGTTACGACCACAACTGGGTTCGCGGATACACCTTTGGCGAGGACTCTGCTCCGCTGCTGCCAACAGGCACCGTGCTGCATATTGTCGGCTACATGAACAACACCGACACTAACCCCAACGTTCCGGATTCGCGTAACTGGCAGGGTTCAGGCAACCGTTCTGTGACTAACATGTTTATCGATCTGGGTATGCGTGTGGCGATGAGCGAAGATCAGTTCCTTCAGGAAATGGCCGATCGACGCCGCAAGCTTGACCTTGGCCCCAATGATCACGTGATTGGCTGCCCGCTGTGTCTTGCACCACTGGTTGCGCCGGTCGAACTGACTGACGAAGAAAAGGAATCAATGACCGAAGCCCAGATCAATTATCTGACGCTTACGGATGAAGAAAAACAAAAACTGGGCCGGGCTCCGGTCATGGTCAGCCAGTCTCAGGGAGAGTAAGCAATGTTTGGAAGCTTTAAACAGAGTTGTTCAGTTGCGATTGCAACTGTTCTGAGTATCGCGCTGATATGGTCCGGGTCAGCAATGGCCCAGACCTACCAACGTGGTCAACACATTGAACCCGCTTATGAAGGTTGGGAACAAAACGCTGATGGTACCTACAACTTTCTGTTTGGGTACCATAATGAGAACTGGGACGAGGAGCTGAATATTCCGGTTGGCGAGAATAATTTCTTCTCCCCAGGTGATGCAGATCGAGCGCAGCCCACTCATTTCCTGCCACGCCGTAACCGGTTTACCTTCAAGGTACAGGTGCCGGCTGACTGGGGTGATAAAGAGTTGGCCTGGACTGTACGCTCACCTAATGGTGAAACCCGAGTCGCTTATGCAACACTGGCAAAAGATTATATTGTCGACAGCGTTGTTATCGCCTCAGAAACTGGATCTTTGGGAGCGGGTACCAGTACGCCTGAGTCGCGCGCCAACACACCGCCTGTGGTCACCATTATGGGCGACAACGTGCGTAATGCCCGTGTAGGTGAGCCACTGGTTATCAGGACTCAGGTGCAGGATGACGGGTTGCCCAAGCCTCGTGGTGATGCAACCGCCTCAGCCTTTGGTTCCACTGGTTCAGGCGCTGCCGGCGAATTGCGTCGCTTCCAGCGTCCACCTGCGCGGATAACGGTTGGTAAAACCAATGGATTATTCCTGTCATGGAATGTGTTCCGTGGTGAGGGGAATGCAGAGTTTTTCCCAGCGCAGTCCAAACCTTGGGAAGATACCCGTGCCAGCGCCAACTCACCTTGGGGCGCTTACTGGACACCACCGCCCATTCCGGCTGATGGCATCTACGAAACCACTGTGACTTTCGATGAGCCTGGTACCTATATTCTGTGGGGGCGTGCTGACGATGGTGGTTTGTACCATGACCAGTACATCACGGTTAATGTGAATCCGTGATCCATTAACAGATTCCGCAACGTAGAAACGACGTTGTGGTAATCATGTAATTGGATTCAGCTTCCAGATACATGATTTTTTGGCCCTGACCTCAGGCTGATCAATGGATCAGAGTGGCGTCAGGGCCATTTTTATTGGGCGTTCGTTGCAGGCTTGCTTTGCCATCAACGCTCATCTATCTTTGAAATCCAATTCAAAAAAAAAGAGCTGAACTCATGGCCTGGATACACTCTGCCAGCAGCTATCTGGCAATATCCCAGTTGCTGTTTCTTGCCTGCTTATATCTAGTGTATTTTCCAGGCAAGCGTCTCGCTCACCTCATAGCTTTATTCTGTTTCTGCTGTACCGCCTATATTCTTTCACGCCAACCAGAACTGGATCTGCCAGGCATGGATACCGTGTTGGGCATGATTGCGGTTATGGCGCCAGCTGTTTTATGGGTAATCGCCCGCTACATGTTTGAAGACAATCCCCATATCCATAAAGGTATCTGGATATTGATAGTGTCGTATCTGCTGCTTCGTGCGGTTGGGCTGTGGCTTTACGATGGCAGCCAGATGCGCGGCAGTCTGTTCTTCCTGATGTTTTTTAATATCCCTCAGCTGATTATGATGCTGTTGGCTTGTCATGTTGTTTACATGGCCAGCCGTGGACGGGATTCAGATCTGGTGGAGTTGCGCAGGCAATTGCGTATGCCCTTCGCAGTTGGCATGGGTAGTATTGTTGGTCTGATTATTGGTTCGGGCTTTTTGATGCTCGGAAGTCCCCAGTTGGATAGTTTGTACTTTTTTGTGATTTTTCTGCTGATCCTGTTCATCAATCTGGGAATGTTTCAGATTCATAAGGACACGCCTCAATTGATTCATATGGCAGGTGAGCTGCCTGCCCCCGGGCTGACGACTGCCCATCAATCTCGGTCTAATGTTCAATTGCAAAACGATCCCACCGTTAGTGCATCACCGGTGTCGCGGCAGGATCAGTTGTTGATTGATCGTGTGCTCAAAGCCATGCAACAGAAGCGACTGTATGCCGAGCCGGGTCTGACCATTGGCGACCTCGCGGTCAAGGTGTCTGTTCAGGAGTACCGGCTACGTAAACTCATCAACCAATCGTTGCATTACCGCAATTTTAATCAGTTTCTGAACCAATATCGCATAGAGGAGGCCGCTCGCCGCCTAAAAGATGTGCACGAGTTCCACATTCCGATTTCAAGTATTGCTCTCGATGTGGGATATGCTTCGTTGTCATCCTTTAACAAGGCATTTAAAGATACCTATCAGGTCACTCCATCGGTTTACCGTTCAGAGCAGTCAGAGTAAAATCAGCTTAAAACAAGATCGCCCCCCCGGATGCGTTGCCACAAACGCGCCTATCACCCATAGACTTTAGAAGTTAACCGGCCTGCTGCCGCAACGGACACTATGACTGTAGATACTCCTGCTTTGAAATCCTGGCGCCGCCTGGCGGTGATTACTATCTGTGCTGTGTACTTTCTGATCCTGGTCGGCGCATCGGTGCGTGCTTCAGGTGCTGGCATGGGCTGCCCCGACTGGCCGACGTGTTTCGGCCGTTTGATTCCGCCGTTCAGCGAAGCGCAACTGCCCGCTAACTATCAGGAAATTTATGCCGACCGTGGTTATGCAGAAACGCGGTTTAATCCAGTGAAAACCTGGACTGAATTCCTCAATCGTTTGTTGGGTGTCAGCATTGGTTTGCTGATTCTGGCAACGGCGTGGAAATCCATTTCGCTTCGCCAATATGATCGCAAGATTATGATTGCATCAGTTGCAGCGCTGCTGATGGTGATCTATCAGGGCTGGTTGGGTTCGCGGGTTGTCGCCTCAAACTTGCAGCCCGGTATGATCACTGTGCATATGTTGATGGCGCTCGCAATTGTGGGGACACTGCTTTATGCGCTGGCAAGAGGCCGTCGTGGTGTTGTTGATTCGGATGCGTTGAGTTCATTGGATCCTCGTTTTACCAAACTGCTATACGCTGTGTTGGTTATGACGATTGTCCAGGTGACCATGGGGACGCAGGTGCGTGAAATGGTGGACTATCTCAACCACACGGTGGGCGAGGAGCGCTCTGCATGGGTATCGGCTCTGCCGTGGTTTTTTTACGTACACCGATCATTCTCGGCGATTGTACTTGCTGCAAACGCGTGGATGGTGTGGATGTTGTGGCGCTCCATCGGGCTGAATCACAGCCTGACAAGACTGGCACTGGGCGTATTGGCTGCAGTGGTGTGCGCAATCATCTCTGGCTCAACACTGGGACATCTGGGTATGCCGGCTTTTGTGCAGCCTACTCATCTGCTCAGTGCGTCATTGATTTTTGGATTGCAGTTTTTGCTATGGATGGAGTATCGGTACGCGGCGGCAGGTTTGCCCGCCGCGGCCCATTAATGCAGTTAATCAGTTTTTGACGAACTTCAGGGTCATGCGATCGCTCTCGCCGATGGCTAGGTAGCGGGGGCGGTCAGCATCGGAAACGCCACGCAGAGTAGGTGGCAACATCCAGACGCCGCCCGCATGATCTTTAGGGTCATTAGGGTTGGCATTTATTTCAGAGCTGCCCGCAAAAGTGAATCCATTGGCAGTCATCAGGTCAACCAGTTGCTTTTCATGGATATAGCCATTGCCTGCGACAAGTGGCTGATCGGCTGGCCAGCGGTGATCAACAATGCCAACAACGCCACCGGTTTTTAACGCGTCATGCCAAGCTTTAACAACATTCTCAGCGCCCATGCCCAACCAGTTGTGTGCATTCCGGAAATCCAGGATCACATCCACTGTGCCAGAGTCAGCCAGACGCGACTGTGACTGGGTGAGCTGTTCGGCAATAACAACATCGCCATAAATCGCCTGATTGCTTTCCAGCAGGCGTCCATAAGTGGTGTTTGATCCGGTCATCCAGGCCGCAAGCGGAGTGGCGCTGCGATCATAGGTTGCGCCGATCAGCTGACCTTCTTCTTTCAGGTAAGTAGCCAGAATTTCTGTGTACCAGCCGCCACCTGGCCATGCTTCAATCACCACATCATCAGCTTCGACACCAAAAAACGTTAAGGTTTCGTAGGGGCTGCGATATGCATCTCGAGCTTTGTTAGCTTCGGAGCGATGTTCGCCATTAATTGCTGCGCGCAGCGCGGTGTTTTCCTGCGCTGCAACCTGGCCAATCGCCAGGATGCCTGCGACTATTGAGATCAGCGAGGTTTTCAGAAAGGGTTTCATGAAAAAAGCTCCAAGAGGGTTAAAAGAGGAGGCTTTAGAATACCCGTTTAAAATGCCGCAGACCAGTGTGCGTCAAACAGTTGCTGGCATCTGGATAACAACAATCGATAAACTGTGAGCTCAATGGCCTGAGCAAGGAAATGATCGTCATGAGTAACCATCAGCCGTCCATATCTACGTTAATTGGCATTCAGCAATTGGGGTCCATGTTAAAGGATGACAATCTGTTGATCGTCGACACCCGCTTCAAGCTGGAAGATACCGGGTACGGACGGGCAGCCTACGATAGCGCTCACATTCCCGGCGCGTTCTACATGGATCTGAACAAAGATATGTCAGCGCCGGTCATTCCCGGTGAAACGGGTCGTCATCCTTTGCCCGACGTGGGCGAGTTTGAAGCGCGTTTGCGTGAACTGGGTTTGCGTAAAAGCGATCACGTGGTCATTTATGACGATGGTCCCGGTGTGTATGCGGCGCGCTTGTGGTGGATGCTGAACTGGCTGGGGCATCATCAGGTATCTGTGCTCGATGGTGGTATAAACGCTTGGCGACAAGCAGGTATGGTGCTGTCGGACGACATCGGTGTTCGCCCCTGGCCCAGCGATTTTGTCGCGCGACCTGATAACAGTCTGGTGGTTGATGCGGCGCAAATACTGCAAGGTGATGCGCATTTGCAATTGCTGGATGCGCGCGCGCTTGAACGTTTCCGCGGTGAAGTGGAACCTATTGATCCTGTTGCCGGCCATATTCCCGGTGCATTGTGCTTGCCATTTCTGTCGAATCTGGGCGCCGACGGTCGCTGGCACCCGGCGCAACAGTTGCTTGAGCGTTTCCCGGTGTTATCTGAAGGTCGGCAGCGGGTGTGTTACTGCGGATCCGGGGTAACAGCGTGCCATAACATCCTGGCAGCAGTGGTCGCCGGATTGCCGATGCCAAGACTGTATCCCGGTTCTTGGAGTGAGTGGATAACCCGTTCAGATCGCCCAATCGCGACAGGTCATTAATGGTTGCCAAGCCGGTTATGCGTCACCATACAGACTGTGTTGCAGCTGATTCATGGTGCCTTTTACATATGCCAGAAAGGCTCTCATCACCGGAGTTGGATGTTTGCCGGCTGGATATACCACGCTCCACGAACGGCGTAGCGGGAAGCCTTCGAGCACAGGAATGGCAAGTGCACCCAGGCGCAATTCAGCATTGATGCTGAGTTTGGGTAGTACAGCCACGCCCAGTCCCGCCAGCACTCCGTGTATGACGGCAGCATTGGAACCCAGTTCCAATCGGGGGGTGAGACGATAGTGGTGGCCGGTGCACCATTGTTCCAGCGCATGGCGGGTGCCCGAGCCGCGTTCACGGATCAGCAGGCCTGCGTCCAGAAAGGTCTGTGTGTCCAGTGCAGTCCTGTTGAGTAATTCATCTCCTGCACGCACTACGGGTACCAACAGATTGTCCAGAAACGGCAGGATATTCAGCGATAGCGCCTCCGGCACCATGCCCATGATCACCAGGTCATCGTGGTTTTCATGCAGGCGCTCCAGCGCTTTGGCACGGTTGACCACCTGGAGTTGCACCTGAACCTGAGGGTATTGCTCCAGAAAACCTTTCAGAAGATAGGGAACAACATACTGAGCAGTACTGACAGCAGAGAGTCTGAGTTCCCCGCGGGTCTGACCGTGCAGTGTTGCCAATTCCATCTGGAATCTTTCGAGGTCGGCAAATATCGAACTGACCCGACTGGCTAGCTGCTCCCCCGCTGCAGTGACATAGAGTTTTTTACCGATGTACTCAAACACCGGCTGGCCTATTGCGTGCTCAAGCTGACGGATCTGGGCACTGACGGCGGGTTGGGTCAGCCCTAATTCTTCCGCTGCGCGGCTGTATCCCTTGAGTTGGTAGACCGCATCGAAGACTTGTAGCTGCCGGAACGACAGACGATTCAGTAGTTGAGAGAGGGTAAAAGCCATTCTGCGGTTGTGTTCCTGTCAGTAAGCGTTGTTGGATTTAGATATCTATAAGGTAAACCTTATGCAGCGCACAAGTAAAAGCTATTTTCGCTTTTGGCTGTGCTGTAATAGTGTTGGACGTATTGGTCAGGGAGCTAGCGAGATGCTTAAAAAGATATTGATCGCAAACAGAGGGGAAATTGCCGTGCGCATTGTGCGCGCCTGCGCGGAAATGAATATCCGCTCAGCAGCCATTTACACCGAGCCGGATCGTCACGCATTGCACGTTAAACGCGCAGATGAGGCCTACTCTCTGGGGGAAGATCCGCTGGCCGGTTATCTGGATGCCCGACGACTGGTGAATCTGGCCGTGCAAACCGGTTGCGATGCGATTCACCCGGGTTATGGATTTTTGTCTGAGAATGCCGAGTTTGCCCGTATCTGCGCAGAGCGGGGTATTCGTTTTATTGGACCTGATGCCGATGTGATTGCAAAGATGGGGGATAAAACCGCAGCACGCGCCAGCATGATTGCGGCGGGTGTGCCGGTGACCCCCGGAACCGAGGGTAATCTTGCCGATCTGGAGCACGCGCTGTGTGAGGCAGAACAGATAGGTTATCCGATTATGTTAAAAGCCACTTCCGGGGGCGGTGGGCGCGGCATTCGGCGTTGTGACAATCCAGATGAACTGCGCGCGCAGTATCCACGTGTGATCTCCGAAGCCACCAAAGCTTTTGGCTCCGCTGAAGTGTTTCTGGAAAAGTGTATTGTTGATCCCAAACATATCGAAGTGCAGATTCTGGCAGACAGCCACGGCAATGTGATCCATTTGTTTGAACGCGACTGCTCCATTCAGCGCCGCAATCAGAAACTGATTGAGATTGCACCGAGCCCGCAACTGACCCCCGAACAAAGGCAGTATGTTGGCGAACTGGCGGTGCGGGCTGCCAAAGCGGTGAATTACGAAAATGCAGGCACCGTAGAGTTTCTGGTCACCGGTCACGAAATCTATTTTATGGAAATGAACACGCGTGTTCAGGTTGAACACACCATTTCCGAACAGATTACCGGTGTGGATATCGTGCGTGAACAGATTCGGGTGGCGGCGGGCCTGCCATTAAGTTACCGCCAGGAGGATATCAGTTTCCGGGGTTTTGCCCTGCAGTTCCGTATCAATGCCGAAGATCCCAAGAACAACTTTCTGCCGAGTTTTGGCCGCATCACACGCTATTACGCGCCCGGCGGGCCTGGTGTGCGCACCGATACCGCTATTTATACCGGTTACACCATTCCGCCGTATTACGATTCCATGTGCCTGAAGCTGGTGGTGTGGGCGTTAACCTGGGAGGAGGCGCTCAATCGTGGTTCTCGTGCGTTAGCAGACATGCGCTTACAGGGCGTGAAAACCACTGCGCGCTATTATCAGGAAATTCTGCAGGACCCGGATTTTCGCAGCGGTGAATTCAACACCAGTTTTGTACCCACTCACCCACAGCTGCTCAGTTACTCAGAAAAGCGCAACCCCAGCGAGCTGGCGCTGGCCATTGCTGCCGCGTTGGCAGCCCACGCCGGTATCTGAGTCATCGCGAACAAGGAGCTAACATTCATGAGCAAAATACACGTCACCGATATCATCCTGCGCGATGCACACCAGTCACTGATCGCGACGCGCATGCGCACCGAGGACATGCTGCCGATTTGTCCAAAACTGGACAAAGTCGGCTATTGGTCGCTGGAAGTGTGGGGGGGAGCGACCTTTGATGCCTGTGTGCGCTTCCTGAAGGAAGATCCGTGGGAGCGACTGCGGCAGTTGCGCGAAGCGCTGCCCAATACACGGCTGCAGATGCTGCTGCGTGGCCAGAATTTATTGGGTTACCGTCATTATGCAGACGATGTGGTGGAGGCTTTTGTGGCGAAATCTGCCGCTAACGGCATCGACGTATTCCGCGTGTTTGATGCCTTAAATGACCTTCGCAATCTGGAAACAGCCATCCGTTCTGTTAAAAAGACTGGCAAACACGCTCAGGGCACCATTTGTTATACCACCAGCCCTGTGCACACCGAGGCATTGTTTGTCGCACAGGCGCGGGCGTTGCAGGATATGGGCGCCGATTCTGTGGCTATCAAAGATATGGCGGGACTGTTGACGCCGTATGCGACCTACGATCTGGTTAAAGCCATCAAAGCGGCAATTGATTTGCCAATCTTTATTCACAGTCATGCCACTGCAGGCATGGCCGATCAGTGTCAGTTAAAGGCGATTGAGGCCGGTGCGCAGCACATTGATACCGCCATTTCATCATTTGCCTGGGGTACCAGTCATCCGGCCACCGAATCCATGGTTGCGGCGTTGCGCGGCACAAAATGGGACACCGGGCTTGATCTGGAATTACTGACAGAGATTGCTGACTACTTCCGTGAAGTGCGGAAAAAGTATCACCAGTTTGAAAGTGAATATACCTGTGAAGATATCTCGGTGCAGATCAATCAGGTGCCGGGCGGCATGATGTCAAATCTGGCAAACCAATTAAAAGAGCAGAATGCACTTGGCCGCATTCGTGAAGTGTTTGCGGAAATACCGCGCGTGCGTAAGGATCTGGGTTACCCGCCACTGGTGACGCCGACTTCGCAGATTGTGGGCACGCAGGCCGTGCTCAATGTGTTAACAGGTGAGCGTTATAAAACCATCACCAATGAGGTAAAGCGTTATCTGCAGGGCGGCTACGGCCAGCCACCGGCACCGGTGGATGCCGGCGTGCGCACCAAAGCGATCGGTAATGAGGATGTGATTGAAGGTCGGCCAGCCGATCTGATCAAAGCCGAAATGGACAAGCTTCGCAAAGACATCGGTGATCTGGCAAAGACAGAAGAAGACGTGCTGACCTTTGCCATGTTCCCGGATATTGGCCGTCAGTTTCTGGAACAGCGAGCCGCCGGAACCTTGGTGCCCGAGGCATTGTTGCCGGTCACCAGGAGCGGCAGAGCGGTTGACGAAGGCGTGGCAACGGAATTTGTCATCGATGTTCATGGTGAGACCTATCAGGTCGCCATTACCGGTGTTGGTAGCCGGGAGCATGGTAAGCGCCGTATTTACTTGACCCTCGACGGCATGCCGGAAGAGGTGTTGTTTGAGCCGACCAATGCCTATGTGAGTGCCGGCGGTAACGCGCGTCAACGCGCCAATAAACCCGGTCATGTCACCACGGGTATGCCAGGCAACATTGTTGAGGTACTGGTTAAACAGGGTGAGCCGGTCAGGGCAGGGCAGGCGGTATTGATTACGGAAGCCATGAAAATGGAAACCGAGATCCATGCCACCATTGCTGGTGTCGTGAAAGCGGTGCATGTCAGCAAAGGCGATCGGGTAACGCCGGGTGAAGTCTTGATAGAAATTGAGTAAGGCTTGAGTGGCGGAAGGACATGGGAGTCGAACCCACCAGACGCGCGTTGCGCATCTCACCGGAGTTGAAGTCCGGGCGCCCCACCGGGGACGATGTCCTTCCATCATTTAGAGTTTACGCCAATTCGTCATCCGCCGGGTGGCGATAGGCGCTATGCATCACTCGCCGCTGCCGGACATAACGTGTAACACCGGCACGGTCCAGATATTCCAGTACCTTGATGGTCAGATTGCGGCCAATTGCCGCGCGGTCACGATAATCGGCCGCAGAAAAACTGCCATCAGCACTTTCCCGGCACAGTACCTGTGCAACTTTTGCCAGATCGTCCAGACTTTCTGCCAGATAAAAACGGTTAGGCGCAACATCGAGCACATATCCCCACAGCCGCAACTGCTGCATAAAGCTCAGCATCGACTCCCGTTCCAACCCTAACTGTTCTGCCAGTTCGCCGACAATGGGAGGGCACAGACCTGCGGGCACCAGTGCGTCACGGACGCGTTGCCAGAGCAGTTCGTCTTCCGGTGCCAGTGTGGGTGTGTGCCCTGGCAGCGCAATAATTGATCCCCGCCTCTGCAATTGACCGCAGCTTAACAAGCGTTTCAGTACACGCAAGCCGGTCTCACGCGACAAAGCGGGGACTGACGTGCGAAGCAGTTCCTGTTGATGAATACCCGGCACCATGGGTTGAGACTGGTGGGCTTGACGCACGCTCTCCAGCAGGCAGGCATCAATCCTTGCCAATTGCCGCGTGCTCAATGCGTAGTCACCCAGTTGTATCACGCAGGCGGCATGGAGGGTGGCATCGAGTTCATCTGCACGCAGATTCCAGCGCTTTGCAAATGCCGGCACGTCAACTTCAATCAAATGTTCAGTTTCCACGGTCAAGGCTGCTAAAGCCTGGCTTGCCGTGCATAAGGCTTTAAGTCGCAGTATGGCAGCTGGTTTACTGCGGCCGCGTTGTCCGCCTACCGGATCCAGTACCCGTCCTGCGCCCAGTGTGCGGTTGGCAGAGGGTTCACGCACAATAAGGCAATCACCGACCAGCGTATGCACGGG
>CALQJO020000037.1 GCA_943330915.2 Rhodoferax sp. OV413
CAGCGATATTTTCTCATAGGCAACCACTTCACCTCGCTTCTTTTCCCAGTGAGCGTCAAAGTACTCCCGCCTGATAAGATGAGCAGCAATCTCAGCAGCCCACTCAGGTTCAATCCTTGCAGCCAGCGTAGCAAACAACCTGCTGGTTTCAATCAACTCGGCACAGACAATCCAGCGAGGCATTTTTTTGAACAGAACAGATGTGGGAAACAGCGAGAATTTTCTGCCCCGATTTCCGCTGTACAGAGCTTCAGCAGACTTAGACCCCAACTGATTTAATGAGCCGCTCAAAATCGCCCGATGAATTGCCTGATAGAGCACAGCATTGATACTACCCAGCTCGTTTTTGTTGTTATGCGGAACAATGAAACCCACATCTTGGCATGCAATACTTAACTGCCGATGTGTTTCGCGCCACTCACGCAGTCTCATTACAGACAGAAAATTATCTTTGCAATAGTGTTTAAAATCACCCTTGCTTAGCCCCTGACGCTGGGACTCTACGGTATCCCATAACAAAACCCACGACAGAAAATCTGATTCCGAATGCGAAAATTGTTTATGACGTTCCCGCGACACCTGTCTCTTGTCAGCCGGCGACTCCTTGGGATCCTGCACGCTGAGCGCACTGACGATGATTAACAATTCATAAAGACAATTATTTTTAGCGCCTTCTAACAGCATCCGCGCAAGACGAGGATCTGTTGGCAACCTGGCCATTTGCCGCCCGGTCGGGGTTAACTGCCTGTCGCGGGTAATGGCACACAATTCATCCAATAATTTAAAACCATCATTTATTGCCCGTGTTTCCGGTGGATCCACAAATGGAAAACGCGCAACTTCTCCAAGTCTTAGCGACAACATCTGCAGTATCACTGCACCAAGACTGGTACGCTGTATCTCAGGATCAGTAAAAAGTGGGCGACTTAAATAGTCTTGCTCACTGTACAGGCGAATGCAGATACCTTTGGCGACACGTCCACAACGTCCTGCGCGCTGATTGGCACTGGCCTGTGAAATAGGTTCTATTGGTAATCGTTGGACTTTGCTCTGAATGCTGTAACGACTGATTCTTGCCAATCCAGTATCAATGACATAACGGATACCGGGCACTGTCAGTGATGTTTCAGCCACATTGGTAGACAGAACAATTCTTCGACCGACGTGTGAAGCAAATATTTTCTGCTGCTCGTTCTGTGTCAGCCGGGCATACAGCGGCAGTATTTCAGTATGGCGCAATTCTTGTTTGCGCAATGACATTGCCAGATCCCGGATATCCCGCTCGCCACTGAGAAAAACCAACACATCGCCAGGTGGTAATCTTTGCTCACGTTCAAAATTTTCAAGCGTTCGCAAAGCTCTCAGTACACTCGTCAGCAATTGATCATCGTCAGATTCATCCGCTATGTAGTCAACAGGATCCTGATAGATGACTTCTACCGGAAATGTGCGACCCGATACGCTGATAATCGGGGCACCCGAAAAATGCTGTGAAAATTTTTCAACATCTATAGTCGCTGAGGTAATTATTATCTTCAGATCAGGTCGTTGAACACTGATGCGCTTTAAGTAGCCCAACAAAAAATCTATGTTAAGGCTGCGCTCATGAGCCTCATCAATAATGATGACCTCATACTTGGTAAGCAATTTGTCCTGCTGTATTTCGGCCAGCAGAATTCCATCGGTCATCAACTTAATCAGCGTCCGCTCTGAACTTACATCATCAAAACGAACCTGATAACCGACCGACTGTCCAAGACCCTGACCCAATTCTTCTGCGATACGCGACGCTACCGCCCGCGCTGCAAGCCGCCTCGGCTGCGTATGTCCGATAAGGCCCCTGGCACCCAGGCCAAGATCAAGACATATCTTGGGAATCTGTGTGGTCTTACCGGAACCAGTCTCACCAGCAATCACCACAATCTGGTTACTTTTGATTGCCGCAGCAATCTCGGAGCGCTTCTCTGAGATCGGCAACGCTTCAGGATATGAGAAAGCCGGTACTGAACGAGTACGCGTATTGACAACTTCTAGTGAACGATCAACTTTGGCATTCAGCTTTGCAGTTTCGGCGCTGCGCTGCTCGACCGGCAATGACCGGATTCGCGTAATATCCCTGACGAAGCGCTGCTGATCTTTACTCAGGGCCTGAGATATTTTATGTTCCAATTCCTTAAGCATTAATAAAAAACCCGGTAATCTGTATTTGCATGGCTTTGTATAATGGCAAAGGCCTTTCTATCGGCAACTTCCGACAGTTAGGCCTTTTTTGGATTTATTTGATCGCTCAACGTTAATTGACTATTAATAGCCAACGACTACTTCACTTTACGTTGCATCTCCTGTTCTCTGATTTCACGACGAAGAATCTTGCCAACATTCGACTTAGGCAGATCCTCTACAAAGATGATGTCCTTGGGCGCTTTATATGCTGTGAGATTTTCACGGCAGTGGGCTCTGACTTCGTCCAGCGTCAACACATTATCCCTGCGGACAACAAACAATTTAATCGCTTCACCAGTCTTATCGCTGGGAACACCTATCGCTGCTGATTCGGCTACACCGGGGTGGGAATTGACAACTTCCTCAACCTCACTTGGGAACACGTTAAATCCCGAGACAATAATAAGATCTTTTTTACGATCAACTATTTTGATGAAACCTTCACTATCAATCACAGCAAAGTCACCGCTTTTGAACCAGCCGTCTGACGTTATAGCGTCGTTTGTCGCAGCATCATTGCGCCAATAGCCCTTCATGACTTGTGGGCCCCTGATCCAAAGCTCACCCTTTTCACCAAAGCCAACGTCATTACCCTGTTCATCAACAGCTTTAACCTCAGTCGATGGAACAGGCTGACCCACGGTTCCAATTTTGACTTTATCGTGAGGATTAATACTCACAACCGGCGAACACTCGGTCAATCCATAACCTTCATAAACCTGGCAACCCGTGACTCGTTGCCACTCCTCGGCGACACTGATTGTCAGAGCCATCCCACCTGCCCCAGTGAAGCGCATCTGGCTGAAATCCACTAGTGAGATTTCTTTATGTCGGCACATAGCAAGAAACAAAGTGTTTATACCAACAAACCCATTGATCGCTGGCAACTGCTTTAAGGTCTTGATCAAACCATCAATATCTCTTGGATTTGGAATCAGGACACTCAGGTTGCCTGCATAAAGGCCAGCCATACAGTGGAACATGAACGCATAGGTATGATAAAGCGGCAGTGGTGCAATGATGATATCAGCGCCATCGCGTACCAGCGACTTACTGACCTCGCGCAGTTGCATCATGTTGAACACAAGATTTCTGTGGGTCAGCATGGCACCTTTAGCCGGCCCCGTTGTCCCCCCCGTGTAGAGCAAGATAGCAACATCGGTGCCGCTCTCACGCCGTACACTGGCAACTGGCTTGTTGATCATTACTTGAGACCACCGCGCAGCTTGCTCAATTCGCCATGCCGGCACCATTCGCTTAAGGTACTTCACAGCGAAATTCATCAGCGCCCGCTTAGGTTGCGGTAGCATATCGGCCAATTGCGTCACCAGCACACAGGTAATATCTGTATTGGGCAGCACCTTCTCAAGCTTGTCACAGAAATTCTCCAGAATAACGATTCCCTTAACCCCAGAATCGACAAACTGGTGCTGCATTTCACGAGCAGTGTAGAGCGGATTGGTGTTTACGATGACCAGACCTGCGCGCGCCGCAGCTATTGCCGTGACCGGGAACTGCAAAAGATTAGGCAGCTGAATTGCAATTCTGTCACCCGCCTGCAAGCCACTTTCACTGACAAACCAGTTAGCAAGGCGAGCGCTGCACTCGTCAAGTTCCTTGAATGTCAGCGTGTGACCCAGGCAGTTAAACGCAGGTTTGTCGGCATGATGCTTAAAAGCAAATTCGAAAACATCGACAATTGATTTGAACTGCTGCGGATTGATATCTGCCTCAGATGACAGACTTGGTGCTGCAAACATTCTGACTCTCCGAACTATTGTTTTTTATGAGCCTATACGCCGCTCACTTACTGAGCAGGCTCATCGCCTGCTCAAGACCTTTGACGGACATTGGAAACATTCTGTCTGCAACTAATTCGCGAACAATAGCAATTGAATAGCCATGTTCCCAATGCTGTCGGGGAACAGGATTGATCCAGGCCACATGTTCATAATGCTCCGTCAATCTCTGCATCCATACAGCACCAGCTTCTTCATTATAGTGCTCGATACTGCCACCAACGTGAGTAATCTCATAGGGAGCCATGGTTGCATCACCTACAAAAAGCAGCTTGTAATCCCTGCCATATTTGTTAAGGACGTCAAAAATTTGAGTGGTTTCGGCCTGCCGTCGTTTGCTCTGCTTCCACACAGATTCATAAACAAAATTGTGAAAATAGAAATACTCCAGATGTTTGAATTCAGAGCGCGCTGCTGAAAATAATTCTTCGCACAATTGAATGTAGGGGTCCATCGAACCGCCGACATCAAAAAAAATAAGAACCTTGACTGAGTTGTGACGCTCGGGAACCATCTTGATGTCTAACAAGCCAGCATTGCGAGCAGTTGAAGTGATGGTGTCATCTATATCAAGCTCATCATGCACACCTGTCCTGGCAAATTTGCGCAACCGCCTTAATGCCATTTTGATATTGCGGGTACCAAGCTCAACACTGTCATCAAGGTCGCGGTATTCTCGCTTGTCCCACACTTTGACCGCTTTGCCTTCCCTGCCCTCATCCTGTCCTATACGAACTCCCTCGGGATTAAAACCGAAGGCACCGTAGGGTGATGTCCCACCTGTGCCAATCCATTTGTTACCACCTTGATGACGTTCTTTCTGCTCAGCCAAGCGTTTACGAAACTCTTCCATGAGCTTCTCAAGACCGCCCATCGACTCAATCAGTGCCCGCTCTTCCTCTGAAAGAGATGCCTCAAACTGCCGTTTGACCCAGTCGTCGGGGATGACATCCCTGAGAAAGTCATCAAGGACAGAAAGCTCTCTGAAGTATCGCGAAAATGCCCTGTCAAACCGATCGTAATACTTTTCGTCTTTTACCAAACACAACCGTGCCAACAGGTAGAACTGATCCATGTCTGCAAACGCAAAATTTTGTTTCAGACATTCCAGCAAGGAAAACAGCTCACCAAGGCTGACTGGTACTTTTTCTTTGCGCAGACTGTTAAAAAATCGAATCAACATAGGACTATCTTTTTGCCCGATGCATAAATGCAATTTTTTCCAGCAAATGCACGTCCTGTTCATTTTTTAGTAACGCACCATACAGAGGTGGAATGGCGCTCTTCACATCCTGATTTTTAAGCACCTCCTCCGGAATATCATCAGCCATCAGTAACTTTAGCCAATCAATCAACTCTGAAGTAGATGGACGCTTTTTAAGTCCTGGCACCTTTCGGACATCAAAGAATATATCCATCGCCTGCGCGAGCAATTCCTTTTTGATATCCGGAAAATGTACAGCAACAATTTTTTCCATCGTTACCGCATCCGGAAATTTTATGAAATGAAAAAAGCATCGACGCAAAAATGCATCTGGTAACTCTTTTTCATTATTGCTGGTAATGATTACAATCGGACGCGTCCTGGCTTTGACAATTGAACGGGTCTCATAGACGTAGAACTCCATCTTATCGAGCTCAAGCAATAGATCATTCGGAAATTCAATGTCAGCCTTGTCGATTTCATCGATCAACAACACAACCTGCTTATCCGCTTCGAATGCCTGCCAGAGCTTGCCCTTTAATATGTAATTAGAGATGTCATGGACCTTGGGGTCTCCCAACTGAGAGTCCCGCAACCTGGAAACTGCGTCGTATTCATACAAGCCCTGTTGAGCTCGAGTGGTAGATTTAATGTGCCATTGAATCAATTCCAGACCCAGTCCTGCAGAAATCTGTTCCGCCAACATGGTTTTTCCAGTACCAGGCTCGCCTTTGATCAACAACGGTTTCTGCAGACAAATTGCCGCATTAACCGCCATCTGTAATTCTTCGGTTGCCACATAATCGCTTGTTCCAGTAAATCGCATGCCCGTTTCTACTCCTATAGCAGACTTATAACTTCGATCAGTTTCTGACATCTTTGCGGAAAATTACCGTTGCGATGCCGATTACCCAGACCAGCACAACAACGGATGACAGGGCCAGCAATAGAGGCACCATGGCGCGGATGAATGAATCACCGCCAACGGTAATCATATCCAACAGAATTACAATGACAGCCGGCGCCATCAAATCTTCGTCAGCGGCGACATACCAGGGAGTATAAATCAGCACCAGCATGATTGCTCTCAAGGTATTCGCCAGCAGTTTGAATCCTATAACTCCTGTTGCTTTATAGAACAAGACATAACAAACAGTACCTGCAGTAAGATAAATAGCCCAACTAGCCAGATAACCATAAATATCAACCATAACTCTTGCCTTCCATTGTCACTGGTGTGAGTTTTATGCTTTCACCCAGCGGATTACATGTTCTTGCAGACCATTATCGTGAACATAGTCTTCAGACAGAATACGACCGGTAATGGGTATTCCCTTCTCTATCATGGCGGTACGATTCCCGGTGAGCAGCGGATGCCAATCAGGTAAAGGTCTATCCAGAAAACGGAGTTTATAAGCGCAGGTTTCAGGAATCCAGTGTAGCGCAGAGGGCAGATTCTCCATGTCGAGAACCAGGCAGTCAGGCACCTTGATTTGCCGCGTTTTGTAAGCTTTGCACGTGCACTGATTTTGATTCAGATAACGACAGGCCACACGCGTAAACTGAACCTTGAGGCTGTCCTCATCCTGTAATTTCTTCAGACAGCAGCGCGCGCATCCGTCACACAACATTTCCCATTCCTGACGACTTAGCTCTGCCAGAGGTAGTTGCCAGAACTGTTCTCTAATTCCGATGTGGCTACTGTCAGTCATGATTCAATGCCGCTGTCAGGCATTCCTGAATTAAAGGGCGCTGCCAGGCTTTTTCGAGACTGGCGGGCCATCTGATCTGAGCGCCAGCTGAAACAGAATCCGGGTTCAGATGGATCAATTGCACCAGCTGCTTTTTTCGCGCCAGCAACTCCGATGCAATACCGGTAGATTGAGCAAGCTGTTCGATTTCATGCTGACAACGTTTTAGCACCCGACGCTGCTCCTGAGTCAACGGTAACCCATCAACACGTTCCGCCTCATGTGCAGCAACCGGGCTGGAATCAGCAATCAGAGCAAGTATTGCAGAGCTGTCCTGATGCTGTAGATTTCTCGAAATATCCTTGATTTGTCCCAACTGTGCCCGATCAGCAGGTCTCTTTTCTGCCAATTCAATCAAGTCGGCGTCTCTGGCTATCCATGTTCGCGGCTTATCTCGGGACCGGGCTGTTTGTTCCCTCCAGACACATAAACGCTTCAGCACACCGAGTTGCTCAGAATTAAGGCGCCAGGCCGCACCCATGCCCAGATAGATTTCATCCCACGCTGCTGGATCTTCAGCATTTTTGGCAACCAGACTCAGCTGATCACAATCAGTGCGAAAGTAATCAAAATAACCTTTGTGCTGCAACCTGTCTTTCAGTTCTGTGTAAAGATCAGGCAAGTGAGCAACGTCTAACGCCGCATATAGAATCTGGTCCGCAGATAATGGCCTTCGCAGCCAATCAGATCGGGTCTCCGACTTCTCAAGCACAATATCCATCAGTTTGAGTACAAGATTCAGATAACTCATGCTGAAACCAAACCCTAAAAATGCTGCCGCTCGCTGGGTATCAAAAAGAGGTGCTGGCGCACATTTGAACTCGCTGTAAAACAATACGAGATCCTCAGAACATGAATGAATAATCTTCACTATCGCGGGATCTGTGAGGATTTCGACAAATGGTTGCCATTCTGTTAACAACAACGGATCAAGCAAAAAATTCTTGCCTGCCTCACCGACCTGTATCAGTCCAGACTTAGGATAAAAGGTACTTACCCTCATAAACTCCGTGTCTATCGCCAAATGGCTTGTACTCTTCCACTGATCACAAAGCTGTCTGAGCCTTTCGTTGTCTACAACAAGCTCTGCATTCACATCCTCAGTCATTCATTTTTCCATAGGGCTGAATGGTTCAGCGCAATTGTTGACGTCCATTAAATGCATGACTTAGCGTACCACCATCCACAAACTCCAGTTCGCCACCTACAGGTACGCCATGAGCAATTCTGGAAAGCAACAAAGGTCGGTCTTTTAGAAGCCCGGCGATGTAATAGGCTGTCGCTTCACCTTCAACTGTCGGATTGTTTGCCAGGATGATCTCCTCCACGGGATGTCTTCCTAGCAGAGACATCAATGCATCGATTCCTATTTCCTGTGGACCAATGCCATCAATCGGGGAAAGGTGACCGGACAGCACAAAATACAAACCACGATAACTTCCGGTCTGCTCAATAGCCATCAGATCAGCCGGGGATCCAACGATGCAAAGCAATCGCTGATCTCGTGAAGGATTGCTGCACAGCCCACAAAGTCTTTCCTCTGTCAAAACCCGACACTGCTCACAGTGACCAACGCGCTGCAAAGCTGTTTCTATAGCCTCGCTTAGTCGTGCTGCACCCGCTCTGTTTCTTTCCAGCAGATAAAGTGCCATGCGTTGCGCAGACTTTGGACCCACCCCTGGCAAGCACCTGAGGGACTGGATTAGTTCATCTACGATGGGGCTTTTCATGTCACCTCAAGTACTAATTGCTGCCCTGAACGGCAGGGCAATAAAATTGATCAGAATCCGGGTTTGCATCAAAAGGGAAACTTGAAACCGTCCGGCATTTTGAAACCAGATGCCATCTGACTTAAGGAGTCTCTGCTGCCTTCGTCCAATTTTTTAACGGCATCATTAAATGCAGCGGCAATCAAATCCTCAATTATCCCTTTGTCTTCCTGCATCAGTTCATCACTGAGTTCAATACGACGCACATCGTAACGACCTCCAAGTTGCACCTTCGCCAGCCCCGCACCAGACTCGCCAGTTACAACACGTTTAGCAGCCTCTTCCTGGGCTCTTTGCATTTGCTCCTGCATTTTTTTTGCCTGACTTAAAAGTTCGTTCAAGTCATTCATCGGTAACTCCTTTTTTATCGATTCAAACCTTTCTCGCAAAACACTAAAGGTAATTCAGCTTAAGCTAACTCGTGGAATCTCAAATGAGTCGCCATCAATTTTGGCGTCAAATCCTGCCACCAGCGCCTTGACCCCAACATCCTGATAAAAGCGTTGATGTAATGCCTCAATTGCCGCTGCTTTTTCGCGTCTGCGCCGCTCGGCCGGTGTTTCAGTCGCTACAGGACCTATGCTGATCTTGACCCGAACAGAAAATCCAAGGTTCTCCGAAAGTGCATGCGCAATAATCTCAGCATGTTCTGAGCTATACAAAGCACTTTGCTGATGATCAAGTACCAGAACAAAGCTGTCAGAGTCTGCGGAAGCGGGCACACAATTCCATAAAATGTTTCCACTGATACCCGACAAACTGCACTGCGAAACCAATTTATACCAATCGATATCTACTGGTTTCACGGCACTTTTTATGAGCTCCGCATCATCAGTTATCTCGATAAGAGGCTGATTAACCAGTTGTGACTCAGCGGTCGATGGCGTCAGCTCAGGCTTTTTTTTTTGCTCCGTATCAGCATCACGAGGCATAAACACATCAGGACTGAATGCATACATGCGCAGAATTGCCATGTTAAAACTCATTTTCCTATCGGGACTAACCACCATCTCCTGCAACGCTTGCAGACCGATCTGATAATACAGTTGTGCATCTTCGGGACTCAGCGAAGCGGCCAACCCGATAACACGTTCACGATCACCCTCGCTGTTATCAACTGCTTCCGGCACTAATTGCGCTAAGGTGATGCGATAGAACACGCTCAACATGTGTTCCAGTAATCTCTGATAGTCGGGATTGTTCTCCGCTGCGATTCCCTGCAGCCTTACGATTTCCATTGGATTACGACTGGTTAGCGCTTCTATCAGCAAAAAAATAAGTGTGAAATCTGGTGTCCCCAATAAACTGGCAACAGAGATCGACTCTACCCTGCCACCGCCAAAGGAAATACTTTGATCCAGCAAGGTCAACGCATCACGCATGCTGCCCCCAGCAGCGCGTGCCAGTTGCCAGAGCGCATCTTCTTCATAATCTATCTGCTCTGAAGCAAGCACTGTCTTCAGGTACCCTACAATCTGTGCCGGGGCGAGATTCTTCAAATGAAACTGCAAACACCGGGAAAGAACCGTAATTGGCAATTTTTGAGGATCAGTCGTTGCCAGCAAAAATTTTACATGCGCAGGCGGCTCTTCAAGCGTTTTGAGCAACGCATTAAAGCTGTGTGACGACAACATGTGAACTTCGTCGATAAGGTAAACCTTGAAGCGGCCTCGCGCGGGAGCATACTGCACGTTTTCCAGTAACTCTCGGGTATCTTCAACCTTCGTGCGAGATGCCGCATCAACTTCTATGAGGTCGATAAATCGCCCCTCAGAAATTTCCCTGCAAGCATCACATCCACCGCACGGCATCGCGGAAATTCCCAATTCGCAATTCAGGCAACGGGCCAGAATTCTGGCGACAGTAGTTTTGCCGACCCCCCGGGTTCCGGTAAACAAGTAAGCATGATGAAGCCGTTTGTTTTCAAGAGCGTGAATCAGCGTCTGCAAGACATGCGTCTGCCCTGCCATTTCACTGAAATTTTTAGGCCGCCATTTGCGGGCCAGAACTTGATATGTCATGCGCCGTGTGGGACTCGAATAAAGATGATGGCGGTATTGTATTGCAATAATCGCGCTAACATCATCTTAATTTGAATCATGACTACAGAGGGGAACCAGCTAGATGGTGGCACCCCCTGCCAGCCACACCACGGCACATGCGTCCGCTGCTACCGTTGCTCCCTTCCGGGCCTGGCGGGGTTTACAGCGTATCATTGCGCGGGGACCGACAAGGGATACCATAAAGCCTGATCACAGCGAAATAGTGCTAAATAGCTGCGCCCAGGGGCGGCATTATCATTAAATTGCAGGATTGAATCAAGCTTAAACAAAATTCATTATTCAAGGCCCAAGGCCAGAAGACGGGTATCAGGGCCAGCACCCGCCGCAACAACGATGTACTGTTTGCCATTGACCATATAGCTCATTGGGGTGCCCATTGGAGGTAAAGGTAAATCTAGCTCACTGATCACATTGCCGTTGGTTTTATCATAAGCACGCATCACGGGTCTTGATTCATCAAGCTGGGCGACAAACAGGAGTGATTTGGTTAACAAAGGCCCATGTCTGCCAAAGCTGCCGACAGGGCCCGGGTCAGGAATACCCATCTGGATCAATCGTTGTTGAATTCCCCGACCATGCGGCACCATCCACACGTGCTCACCTTTGTTAAGATCAATCGCAGTAATTCTCGCATAGGGTGGCTTGATAAGTGGCAAACCCTGAGGACCGCTCACTGTAAAACTGCGGTCTCTGATGTAACCAAAGTCTGATTCTCCCTCTGCAGGTTTGCGCAAGCGCACAAATCGTGGCGCCGAGAATGACGGTATGTACATGACTCCTGTTTCAGGATCCACTGCTGCTCCGGTCCAGGTTACTCCACCGCTATACCCGGGGAAAACAATGACGCCACGCTCACTTGGCGGCGTAAACAAAGGTCCGTAGTCGATATCCCTTATGAGTTCCAGCGCCTGCTGACGCAATTCAGGGGTAAAATCAATCAAGGTACTGTCGGAAATGCCCTGAGATTCAAAGGGTGGGGGCTTGGTTGGAAATGGCTGCGTCGGTGAAGAGCGTTCACCTGGCACCGCCGATTGAGGCACTGGGCGCTCTTCGATAGGCCACACCGGCTCGCCGGTGAGGCGGTCAAATACATATACAAATCCCTGTTTGCTGGTTTGAGCCACGGCTTTAACATGGCGACCGTCAACTTCGATATCCAGCAGATTGGGTGCAGCTGGCAGGTCATAGTCCCATAAACCGTGATGTACCATCTGGAAATGCCAGACTATCTCACCCGTTGCAGCGTCCAGACACACCAGGCTCTCAGCATAAAGATTGTCACCCAGACGGTGCGCGCCATACCAATCATTATTTGGGGTACTGGTAGGCAGGTAAACGTATCCAGTTTCCGGATCTGCACTCATAGTTGTCCAGACATTGGTCGCACCGGCAGTTCGCCAGGCTTCGTTTTCCCATGTCTCCGCGCCGCGCTGCTCTTGCTGGGGCACTGTATGAAAAATCCACTTTTGCTCTCCTGTTCGGGCATCGTAGCCTCTCACGTGTCCCGGTGGTAGCTGATCCTGAAACAGCGGCCCATCACTGATCGAAGAGCCAACAACAATGACATCGTTGACTACTGTAGGCGGAGAAATGGATCCGTAAAGTCCGGTCCGGGTATCTCTACCCAGGCCGAGCTTCAAGTCGACTGCGCCGCCCGAGCCAAAGCTAGTATCCGGCAGACCGGTTTTTGCATTGATAGACCACAACTGTCCATCATTGGCAGCCATCAGAATACGGCCGTCGCCTCCATCATCCCACCAGGAAACGCCCCGATGATTGTTATCAAAATTAGGATGCCTGCCGCGCTGCCATGAACCAGTATCAAATACCCATAATTGCTCGCCACTAATTGCATTAATGGCGGCTACCATGCCCAGAGAAGTGCTAACGTACAGCACCCCATTGATCATGATGGGTGTTGACTTGTACTCACCTGCACTGGCGCGCTCATCTGCCCTGAATACTGCATTGTCCGGAGTTTCCCACGACCAGAGAATTTTCAACTGCTGAACATTGTCAGCATTAATCTGATCCAGAGCTACATATTTACTGGAGGCAAGATCGCTGCCGTAGGCAGTCCACTGCACATCACCCGTACTAACGGGCAATGTATCCTGTGCAAATACACTGCCCGTTAGTGCCGCTCCCATGACAATGGTTGCAGCCAACTGCTTACAACACAAGCCGGTTAGCCGCTCAAGGCAACGCATAGGTAACCAAGCTGGACTCTGTGCCGCCACCAAGAGCGATGGCAATGTATTGCTTCCCACCAGCCATGTAGGTCATCGGGGTAGCACTGGGTACTGACGGCAGTTCGAATTCATGAACGACTTCACCCGTGGCTTTATCAAATGCACGCATGACAGAACGGCGACCATCCTGCTGTGCTATGAACAACAAGGTTTTAGTCAAGACAGGACCCGTTCTTGAAGTTGAACCCACTGGACCCGGATCGAGGATACCAAGCTCAATGATACGCTGACGGATGCCCTCTCCGTGCGGAACCATCCAGATATGATCACCGGTATTCAGATCAATGGCGGTCAGACGGCCGTAAGGTGGCTTTGTCAACGGCAGGCCTTGAGGCCCATTGACTGAAGTCACTCCACCACGAACATAGCTGAAGTCAGAATTACCCTCTTCGGGTTCAACCAACTGCACAACAATTTCCGAGGTAGCTGAGGGGATATACATAATCCCTGTATCAGGATCTACCGCTGATCCCTGCCAACCACCACCGCCTGCCCATCCCGGCAGATTAATAGTGCCCCGCAAAGAGGGCGGCGTAAACAAGGGACCGTAGTCAAAACGCTCTATATTTGCGAGCGCTTCAGCGCGCAATTCCGGCGTAAAATCAACCAGCGTCTCATCCGAAATGCCTTGCAGATCAAAAGGTGCCGGGCGAGTAGGGTGAGGCTGTGTTGGTGAAGCGCGTTCCCCCGGAACATTGGATGGTGGCACAGGTCGATCTTCAATGGGCCAGACCGGATCGCCCGTTGCTCTATCCAGCACATAAACGAAACCTTGCTTGGAAATTTGTGCAAGTGCTTTGATTTCCCGCCCATTTACATTGATATCGATGAGATTAGGAGCGGCTGGCATATCGTAGTCCCACAAGCCGTGTTTAACCGCCTGAAAGTGCCAGACCGGCACACCGGTTCTGGCATTCACGGCAACCAGCGACTCAGCATATAGGTTATCGCCTAATCGATGCCCACCGTACCAATCATTAGTCGGAGTTCCCACTGGCAGATAGACCAACCCGAGATCAAGATCTGCGCTCATTTGCGTCCAGACATTGGTGTTACCAACTTTCTGCCAGGAATCATCTTCCCAGGTTTCATTACCGAACTCACCGGGCTGAGCTATAGTGTTAAAAATCCATTCCTGCTCGCCAGTCTTGACGTTGAATGCTCTCACATGACCCGGGGGAGCCTCCTGAAACTGGGGCCCATCGTGTATCGAAGATCCAACAATCACCAGATCTTCATAAATAAGAGGGGCTGCAATCATCGTGTAAGCCTGACGGTTGATTGGTTTACCGAGCCCTTCGGCCAGATCTACTTTCCCCTGATCTCCGAAAGATGTATCCAACTCACCTGTCTTCGCGTCAATCGACCACATCCAAGCGTCGTTAGACAGCATGATGATGCGCTCCTGCCCGCCTTCGCTCCAGTATCCAACCCCGCGATGGTTATAACCCAGATTCGCTGGACGCCCGGCTTCCCAAGACCTGGTATCAAACACCCATAACTCTTCACCGCTGACCCCATCAATCGCCGCAACACGACCAAACGATGTGCTGATGTATAAAACACCATTAATAGCTATAGGGGTTGACTTATACGCGCCGGGAGTAGCTCTGAAATTCTCGGCGGCATGGTTTGCAGCAACAGTCGCGTTATCGGGGGAGTTCCACGACCAGGCCAACTGCAGACTGCTGACATTGCTGTGATTGATTTGATCAAATGGGGCGTACTTGGTCGATGCCAGATCAGATCCGTAATGGACCCAGTCATTAGCCATCACAGCCGCACTGATACTCAAGCCGGCGAGGGCTACCGAAAGCACGAGGGATTTTGTCAAGTGCATGGTCTGTTCTCTTGTAATTTTTTGGGTGAATGACCGCCCGATACTACAACAAGAACTAGAAATTAGGAATGGGCTAAAATTGGCGGTGAGAGAGGGATTCGAACCCTCGAACGGTTTAACCCGTTACACACTTTCCAGGCGTGCTCCTTCAGCCACTCGGACACCTCACCGTACTTTGGCCGCCTTTTTAAGGCGCGTAACTGTATAACACGACAGTTTCAAATACAAGCTGATAATCATTTCAATAGGTTAACTAAAAACAACAGGCTATTGCCTCAAAAAGCGCGGCAATACACTCATCTCTGACTGTGCGGTCAGCGTTCTGAAAGGGTTAATTTCAATCCCACCCCGCCTCAAAAAATTAATACTGACATCCAGAACTGCAGGCGAACAAACATTACATATATCCGTAAAAATTTGCTCTACACAGTTCTCATGAAATCCGGAGTGCTGTCGATAAGAAATGATATATCTCAACAGCGACTTATGATCTATCGCGGGCCCATGATAACGAATGATCACAGATCCCCAATCGGGCTGGGCTGTAATGGGACACCTGGAACGGAATAAATTGCAGCAAAAGATTTCTTCAACACTTGATTCAAAATTAACTTCCAACAGATTACATTCTGGATCGTAAACAAGGTTATCAATCAGCAATGTGTCAAGAAGCACCGTAAACTGCGGCGAAGAAATCAGCGCTTCGCTTGACCCCACACAGTCGTTCAGAACAATCTCTACGACTGCGCCTGCAACCTTACCAAGATCATTCTTTATTGTGTGTATTGCTTGCTCATCACTGTCAAATCGATGTTGATTGAGCGAATTAAAATACAACTTCATTGATTTTGATTCGATCAGAAACTTTGAGTCACATGGAACAAGTATGTCAGCCATCCTGACAACCGGCATCCCCCAGGAATCAAGCCACGACAACTCATAAGCTCGCCAATGATCAAATCCACTGAACGGCAGCTTGTCAGTAATTCCGATAAACTTACGATTAATCGACCGACTGACTGGATACAACAAAGCAGGTGAATACTGCTCAGGATAATCAGTCTGCTTACCCAGCGGAATTTCCATCATCTGACAGCCAGTCCCCTCTCAAACTTACAGATTATATTCACTGGCGCAGACCTGTTCCTTTGCGCAAAAGATAGAGCGCCACGGCAAACAATCCTGCACTGAACACCACCAACATAAACAGCGCCCAAACTATGTTCACATCGCTGGTACCCAGAATGCCGTATCTGAATGTGTTAACCATATACAGCACTGGATTCAAGGCCGATATCCATTGCCCAAACGATGGCAATAACTCTATCGAGTAAAAAACTCCACCAAGATAGATCAATGGAGTGAGTACAAAAGTCGGAATTATTGAAATGTCATCGAAAGTGTTAGCGTAAAGCGCATTGATAAAGCCCGCTAACGAGAAGACCATGGATGTCAAAAGAACTACCAGCAAAGTCAGGAACACATGCTCAATATGCAAAGAGGTAAAAAAGAATGACATTGCAGTTACAATCAATCCTACTGCAACTCCTCTTGCCATGCCCCCAGCAACAAAACCAAGCAGGATGATGTAGTTGGGAACGGGTGACACCAGTATCTCCTCAATACAGCGCTGAAACTTGTTGCTGAAGAACGACGAGGAAACATTTGCGTAAGCGTTCTGGATGACGGCCATCATGATCAAACCGGGAACGATGAAATCAACATAATTGTATCCACCCATTTGCCCGATCCGCCCCCCGATAAGGTTGCCAAAGATCAGGAAGTACAAACCTATCGTAATTGCAGGAGGCACCAGAGTTTGTAACCATATGCGCGTAAAGCGGCGAACTTCTTTAATCAGAATGGTTTCGAACGCGATGTAAATGTGGTTAGCCTGCATAAGATAGTTCCAAATCAAGCTTATCAGCTTTTTAGACTGGATAAAAACAACTCTTCCAGACGATTGGTTTTATTGCGCATTCCCTTGATCAGAACACCTTGATCACTTAGCGTCGCATAAAGCCCGTTGATGTCACGACTGGTACTTAAACTTACCTCAAAGCTGTGTGAGTCTATTGCGTTACATTGAATATCAGAATCATTAAAAGCCGGCAAAGTCTTGAGCTCATCACATGTATCAAAGATCAATGTTTGTCTCGCCAACTTGTCCAGCAGTTTTCGCATGCTGGTATTCTCAACGATCTGCCCCTGATTGATGATCGCTATATTGCGACACAAACTCTCAGCTTCCTCGAGATAATGTGTAGTCAGAATAATGGTTGTGCCATTTCGATTGAGCTCCTGAAGGAATTCCCACATCGATCTTCTTAATTCGATATCAACACCCGCTGTAGGTTCGTCCAGTATCAACAATCGCGGCTCGTGAACCAAGGCTCTGGCAATCATAAGTCGGCGCTTCATGCCACCTGACAACATCCGGGAACGGTTATCACGCTTTTCCCAAAGATCCAGTTTTCGTAGATACTTTTCAGCGCGCTGTTTTGCAAGCTCGCCGCGAAGACCGTAATACCCCGCTTGGGTGATTACAATGTCGCCCACTTTTTCAAACTGACTGAAGTTTATCTCCTGCGGGACAATTCCGAGGGAGAGCTTGGTTTCATAGACGTGAGTTGCAACGTTTTGTCCAAATACCTGAATAGTGCCAGAACTGGCCCTGACCAATGTGGAGATAATCCCAATGATAGTTGACTTGCCAGCACCATTTGGACCAAGTAGCGCGAAAAAATCATTCTCTTTAACGTCCAGATCGATGCCCTTGAGCGCCTGGAAGCCATTGGCATACGTTTTGGTCAATCCCCGGATAGAGATCGCGTTTCTGGGGTCGATAGTCTGCATGGTTGCGATTCAAATTCCCAAAAAAAAAGCCTGGCAAAAGCCAGGCTTGTAAAATGGCGTCCCCTGGGGGTTTCGAACCCCCGTTGCCGGGATGAAAACCCGGTGTCCTAGGCCTCTAGACGAAGGGGACAGAAACTTGGTTTCTGCCTTGTTGCAGAAGACGGCGCAAATTCTATTGAGCTTCATAAGAACCGTCAACGTTTTTTTCTTAACCAGCGTTATAAATTTTTTACCTCGCTCGGTAAGGCGCGCATCATACCAAATTCGACCAAGCTGTCAAAGCTGGAAAATTGAATTGCTATAAATATAAGACCCATTGATGAACATAAGTAGCTCAACACAACTGACTCGGCAAGTATTAGCAGGGATACTACAAGAATTATCTTGTTGATATTTATAAACTTCGCAACTCTTCATTTCGACTCGGATGCGCACATCGTCAGAAATGTAGCTGAACTTAGGATAATATGCACCATATTGCTCCGCATTCATCTGCCATGTTTTTCGTATGGACAAATTAGCACAACTTGGTTGCGTCATAAATCAAAAGCAATTTTTCCGGACATGGCAGATCACTTGGCATACTTCGAGAGAAGTGGAGCGGAACTTACTTCGAGTAACTCACGATATAAAAAGACAATTTTGCTGAAATAGGTGACATCACACCTTGGCGCACACTTACCAGCAACACACTGTCTTAATTAAAATTTAAGTCAGAGACAGTTAGAAATTGAGATTGTCATCCTTGACCAATTCCGACACTTTATGCGAGCCTGTTCAAAATTTAGGCAATTAGCGAGTTTATAGATGGCTGGTTGCAATTGAAGGTTAAGGCATTCGAACCTCATGCCGATGAATGAACACGTTAGAAGAATTAATCGAAATTTTAAACTAAAAGTCTCCCATTGGGTGACAATCGGAGTGCAGCAGGGAAAACCAGCATGACTTTAGTTAAAAAGTGCAATCGCTCTCGTACGCGAAGCATTGAACCCGATCTGCTTGTTCCGGCGATTGCAAGGCCCGGCCTTGAATGTCAGATAAAAACCGATTGGTTGTCCAGTCTTGATTGAGCAGAATCAGAGCTGCGCAGAGCTTACGAAGACATGCTTCGTAGTCGTCCCGAAATACTTTTGTTTCTTGAGCAACGGGACTACATGCTTCAGCGTTCAACGTAACGCGACAGATAACATTAATCAGCAGCAAAAACCTCACCACCCCAAGCCCCAAATCAGGTATACATTTTTATGACTCACGGACTTTCCTTGCATCAGGCCCAAGTTATGCTGCGCCTCCAAAGTGATATGAATGTCCGCGTTGACACACACTGGGTGCAGGCGTCCTATCCTTACCTGAGAGCAGTTGTTATTGAAGCTGCCGAAGCTATAGAGCACCACGGCTGGAAGTGGTGGAAAAAGCAAGTACGGGACTTACCCCAACTCCAAATGGAGCTTGTTGATATCTGGCACTTCCTGTTGTCGGAGATTTTGCTCCGGGAAAAGGGAGATCTCGAGAGATCGCTACAGCTAATGCTTGCAGAAATTGATAAAAACACATCGGATATTCTCAGCATTGATGGTACCGAAGTTAATCTGCGGCATCTTGGATTACTTGAGAAGCTGGAATTGCTGATTGCACTGAGCGCGATCAAACGAATCGAACTCGCTGTATTTTCATCGATCCTCTCAGATTGCGAGATGAGCTGGCAGGAACTGTACCATCAGTATGTTGGAAAAAACGTACTGAATTTTTTCCGTCAGGACCACGGCTATAAAGAAGGAACTTACATTAAGATATGGAGTGACCGAGAAGATAACGAACATCTCGTTGAGATCATGGCGGGTCTTTCAGCTGATACTGAACAATTCCCTGATCAGCTCTACAGCGCATTGAAAAAACGTTACCCGGTCTGATTGGCGGGTATTTGAGATCCTTTTATCAAATCAGAGCGGTGCCCGAGATTTCTACTTAAAATAAGCATTATCCCGGTTGGTGTGGTCTGTAACGTCGCGAATAGCAGTGAGCCCGGGTACTTTCTCCAAAAGCGTCTTCTCTACGCCCTCTTTTAGTGTGACATCCACCATGCCGCATCCCTGGCAGCCGCCCCCAAACTTGAGTATTGCAATGGAGTCATCCACCAAATCCTCAAGAGTTACAACGCCGCCATGCGAGGCAAGGGAGGGGTTTATCTCGTTATAAAGGACGTAATTAATCTGATCTTCTATAGGGCTATCGTCCCTAATTTTGGGCAATCTGGAGTTTGGCGCTTTTATCGTTAGCTGCCCCCCCATAGTGTCTTTTGCGTAGTCAACTACTGCTTCATCCAGAAACGGAATACTACGATGCTCTATCCAGGCATGAAACTGGGCATAGTCCTTACGCAAATCATCTTCCTGTTCTTCGCCGGGCCTGCAGAATGAAATGCAGGTTTCGGCCTTTGGAGTGCCCGGATCTAGAATAAAAACACGTATGCCAATACCGTTGCTGTCCTGCTTTTTCAGCAGTTCGGTAAGGTAACTCTGGGCTGATTCAGTTATTGTAATCATGGCTAAGTAAGCGCCTCGTCAGTATCGTCTCTCGAATAGCCGAGGATTTTACTCGGATATTATGTTTTTGCCAGTCCGGCACGTATGGTTTTGACAAATTTCTCACCAGACTGATCGACTCTGCTAGAATTACCTCCTTACCAACACTGCTAAAGATCGTCTTTGCTCTTCTTGTTGAGCTGGCACGACAACCGGATCATTACATGAAACAACACCCTTCTTTTCAACTGCTGCGGCAAGTGCTTGGTGAGCGTATTCTGGTTCTCGACGGTGCCATGGGCACCATGATTCAGCGTGAAAAATTGCAAGAGTCAGACTTCAGGGGTGATCGGTTTCTGTCCCATCCGTCTGATCTGGGGGGCAACAACGATTTACTGACATTGACCCGGCCGGACGTTATTTCCAGAATTCATCTGGCGTATCTTCATGCTGGCGCTGACATTATTGAAACCAACACATTCAACTCAACATCAGTCTCTCAGTCCGATTACGGATTACAAGCTCTGGTGCATGAACTCAATTACGAAGGCGCACGACTGGCCAAAGCCTGTTGCGATGAAGTGACAGCACTGCAACCAGACAAACCAAGATTTGTGGCAGGCGTCATAGGACCAACCAGCAGAACTGCATCACTTTCTCCCGATGTTAATGACCCAGGGTTTCGCAATACCAGTTTTGATACGCTCTTAGTTGATTATGAAGTCGCAGCAGCCGCACTGATCGCGGGCGGCGCAGACATTTTGCTAATCGAAACTATTTTTGACACGTTGAACGCCAAAGCAGCCGTTTTTGCTGTTCAGAATGTTTTTGAGAGACTGGGTGTAGAACTGCCAATCATGATTTCAGGCACTATCACCGATGCGAGCGGCAGGACACTGTCAGGGCAGACTGTTGAAGCCTTCTGGAATGCATTGGCTCATGCCAATCCTATCTCGATAGGATTTAACTGCGCACTGGGCGCAGAGCAGTTACGCCCCCATATCGAAGAAATATCAAAACTTGCAAACACTTTTGTATCAGCACATCCCAATGCAGGCCTGCCAAATGCCTTTGGAGAATACGATCAAAGCGCGCGTGAGATGGCAGACATAGTTGAAGAGTTTGCTGCCAGCGGATTTTTAAACATTATCGGCGGTTGTTGCGGGACAACTCCATTACACATCAAGACTGTTGCAGAGGCTGTAAGCAAGTATCCGTCACGAAAAATTCCTAATGTACCGGTTAAATGTCGCCTTAGCGGACTGGAAGCATTCAGCATTGATACGTCCAGCCTGTTTGTAAACATAGGCGAGCGCACCAACGTTACGGGTTCTCGCAAATTTGCTCGTTTGATCATAGAGAATCAATACAACGACGCACTGGATGTGGCGCTGCAGCAAGTGGAAAGTGGCGCCCAGATCATCGATATCAACATGGATGAAGGTATGCTGGATTCGCGCGCAGCGATGGAAAAATTCCTGCGACTGATTGCTGCAGAACCTGACATCAGCCGTGTCCCGATCATGATCGACTCGTCAAAGTGGGAGGTGATCGAAACCGGCCTGAAAAACATTCAGGGTAAAGGTATCGTGAATTCCATCAGCCTGAAGGAAGGCGAAGCTGAGTTCCTCGAAAAAGCGCGCCTTTGCCGTCGTTATGGCGCTGCCGTAGTAGTGATGGCGTTTGATGAGTCTGGACAAGCAGACACACTGGCAAAGAAACAGTCGATTTGTAAGCGCAGTTACGATCTTCTGGTACAAAATGCAGGTTTCCCACCAGAAGATATCATTTTTGATCCTAATATTTTTGCTATCGCAACAGGCATTGAAGAACACAACAACTACGCTGTCGACTTTATTGAGAGTTGTAATTACATCCGCAAAAATCTGCCGCACGCCCTGATTTCAGGGGGCGTCAGTAACGTGTCCTTCTCCTTCCGCGGCAATGATCCGGTGCGGGAAGCCATCCACTCGGTGTTTCTTTACCATGCCATCCGCGCCGGGTTAAACATGGGGATCGTGAATGCCGGCCAACTTGCGGTGTATGACACAATACCTGCTGAACTGCGCGAACGAGTCGAGGACATTGTTCTGAACAGGCGTCCTGATGGTACTGACCGTCTGATGGAAATCGCCGGTCGTTATAGTGGCTCGGGCACGGTTGAAGCACAGGAGGATCTAGAGTGGCGATCCGCGACTGTACAGGAAAGAATCACCCATGCCCTGGTGAAGGGTAATACCCGTTTCATCGAGGAAGATACCGAAGCAGCCAGACAGCTTTACGAATTTCCGATTCAAGTGATTGAAGGCCCCTTGATGGACGGCATGAACGTGGTCGGGGATCTGTTTGGCAGCGGAAAAATGTTCCTGCCTCAGGTAGTCAAAAGTGCCCGGGTGATGAAACAGGCAGTCGCATATCTGCTTCCATACATCGAAGCCGAAAAGGCACGTTCCGGCAATGCACATAAGGCCAAGGGCAAAGTGCTAATGGCGACTGTTAAAGGCGATGTTCACGACATAGGCAAAAACATCGTAGGCGTAGTCCTTGCCTGTAACAACTATGACATTATTGATCTTGGCGTCATGGTGCCGTGTGAAAAAATTCTGCAGGCAGCTCGCGAACATAAAGTTGACCTAATAGGTCTCAGCGGACTGATCACTCCTTCGCTTGATGAAATGGTGCATGTCGCCAAAGAAATGCAACGACTGGATTTTAATGTTCCTCTGTTGATCGGAGGCGCAACTACGTCCAAAGCTCATACTGCGGTAAAAATTGAGCAGCACTACAAAAACAACGTGACCGTTTATGTACCTGATGCATCGCGCAGCGTTACGGTTGTGAGCAGCCTGCTAAGCGCAGAAACCAGAGACAGCTTTGTTGGGACTATCCGTAAAGAATATGAAACTGTCCGCGCACGCACCAGTGGGCGCGATCAAGGGAAAAATCTGCTGACGTTTGCAGAAGCTAACCAAAATGCCGGGCAGTTCCAATGGCATCAGCATACAATCACCCGGCCCCAAAGTTTGGGGGCGCAAGTGCTTGTGGACTACCCGTTGAAGGTGCTTGTCCCCTATATTGACTGGACGCCTTTCTTCATCACCTGGAGTCTGGCCGGCAAGTACCCTCAAATATTGAAAGACGATATTGTCGGGCAGGCCGCCAGGGATTTGTTTACCGATGCTCAAGCCATGCTGACCGAGATAATCGATAGCAAGCTGCTCAAAGCACAAGCAGTTTTCGGCTTTTGGCCAGCTAGGCGCAGTGCTATAAATGACGTTACGGTTTATGCTGATGAATCATGTACCTCTGCCCTGCATACCTTTAACTTTCTCAGACAACAGGCTAGCAAGGCTGACGGTATCTCTAATCTGTCTCTCGCTGATTTTGTTGCTAACGGGGATCAGGCTGGATGTGACTATATTGGAGCTTTTGCGGTGACCACTGGATTGGGCGCGCAGCAACTGGCTGATAAATATCAAAAAGAAAACAACGACTACAATGCACTGATGGTCAAAGCATTGGCAGACCGTCTTGCTGAAGCATTCGCAGAGCATTTGCACGAAAGGGTCAGGCGTGAATTCTGGGGATACGCACCGGATGAGTCTCTTGATAATGAAGCGTTGATTAAAGAAAAATATCGAGGCATCAGACCCGCCCCCGGTTATCCAGCGTGCCCGGAACACTCCGACAAAGCGGCTGTTTTTGATTTATTGGGTATAGACGGAAAAATAGACATGTCGTTAACAGAGAGTTTTGCCATGTTACCTGCAGCCAGTGTCAGCGGTTTCTACTTTGCACATCCGGAATCGCGTTATTTCGCTGTTGGGAAAATTAACACGGATCAGTTGTCAGACTATGCAGCACGACGCAGCGTGACAATAGATGAAGCAAAACGCTTGTTGATGCCGATTCTGCTGGATTGACGCAAAAAATTTGAGTCTCATTCAAGCAAAACATCAGGAGTTAGAATGACGAAACCCAGCGAACAACAAAAACCACCGGCAGAACACGAGTATTTGCCATTCTGGAGGATGTTTCTCAGTGTTTTTCAAGCGAGTTTTGGCGTACAAAGTAAAGAGAACAAGCAGCGAGACTTTGAAAAAGGCTCCGTCAAGGGCTTTGTCGCAGCTGCGCTGACTTTCACGGTGCTATTTGTAATGACGCTGGTGATTATAGTTAGTCTGGTATTGCCCTGAGATTTCAGGGCTTAACTAGCCACGTAGAAAATGACCAGCCCTACACAAACGAACACAATCGAGAACATAGCCATCGCATCCACGCGGCTGTTATCTTCCATCTCTTCTGGCGTGTATTCTGATTCAGTATTGTGGTGACTCATAAAAGTTTCTCTCCGAAGTTCATCTACGGCGGAGCATTTTAAAGAATTCCCTCTGATAATCAAGAAGCACGCGACAGGGTTTGTAGAAACCTTGCCCTACTTACGACGATTTGTACTAATGACAGCGTGAAAAATCATAAGAATTCTGTTTTTTATGCATAGAATTCAAAAGACGGTTTTATTACACTACGGTGCCCCGTTCCAAGTTGATTTCGCAAACAGAGTCCAAACAGAAAATCATGTACCGATATGACCAGTATGATCATCAAATGCTCGCTGACAGGATTGCGCAGTTCCGGGATCAAACCAGACGTTTTCTCGAAGGAAAATTGAGCGATGCGGAGTTCTTGCCGCTCAGACTCCAGAATGGATTGTATGTGCAGCGTCTGGCACCAATGCTGAGAGTTGCCATTCCTTACGGCATGTTGTCTTCTGTTCAAATGCGCAAACTGGCGTTTATCGCCGATCAGTTTGACAAAGGTTACGGCCACTTGACCACACGTCAGAATATCCAGTTTAACTGGCCGGCGCTGGCGGATGTGCCTGACATACTGGCGCACTTGGCAGAAGTGGAAATGCATGCGATTCAAACCAGTGGCAACTGTATTCGTAACACTACAACCGATCAGTTCGCCGGCGTGGCCGTAGATGAGGTAGAAGACGCACGTGCGTACTGCGAGATCATTAGGCAATGGTCGACTTTCCACCCTGAGTTTGCTTTTCTGCCTCGTAAATTCAAGATTGCAGTGTGTGGAACTCGCCAAGACCAAGCCGCAACACAGGTACACGATATAGGCCTGTATCTGCTCAAAAACAAACACAATGAGATTGGTTTTCGTGTGCTGGTCGGTGGCGGACTGGGCAGAACACCAGTCATCGGCAGCGAAATTAAAGCGTTTTTACCGCAAGAACACCTGCTCACCTATCTCGATGCCATTCTCAGGGTCTACAACCGGGAAGGCAGGCGGGACAATAAATATAAAGCACGTATAAAGATTCTCGTCAAAGAGACCGGGGTATCCGATTTCCGGGATAAAGTAGAGTACGAGTGGATGCTGCTCAAAGATGGACCATTGACACTGACCAGTGTCGAAGTGCAGCGATGCCGGGCGTTTTTTCATGATCCTCATTACAAGTCTTTACCGTCTCATAGCAATGATCTTGAGGCAGCACTCAATACTGATGTTTTGTTCTCTGCATGGTACGAACAAAACATATCTGAACATAAAAAGCCCGGCTACGCGATTGTGACTGTGTGCGTGAAGAAAACAGGCTTTGCCCCCGGCGATTTGGACTCTGATCAGATGCGGTTTATAGCCGACTTATCGGAACGGTATAGTTTTGGAGAAATGCGCATCACACACACGCAAAACCTCGTTCTGGCAGATGTCGAGAAGAGCCAGCTGTATGATTTATGGAAAGATCTGAAAACAAGGGATCTTGAGGCAGATAATCTTGGCTTGCTCAGTGACATGATTTGCTGTCCCGGAGGCGACTTCTGCTCACTTGCAAATGCCAAGTCAATTCCGGTGGCTGAAGCAATACAACGACGATTCTCTGTCAGCCAAATGCGCGAGATTGGTCAGTTGAGCCTGAATATCTCCGGCTGTATGAATGCCTGCGGACACCATCATGTCGGCAATATTGGTATTCTGGGTGTGGACAAAAAGGGCGAAGAGTATTTCCAGATTTCGCTGGGGGGATCCGCTGATCACAATACTGCTTTGGGAAAAATTGTGGGTCCTTCGTTCTCTCAGGAGGAAGTACCTGCCGTCATCGAAAAGATTGTCACGGTTTATCAACAGCATAAAGCCTATGGTGAGAGTTTTTTGCATACTTACAACCGCTTGGGCATGGACCCGTTTAAGGAAGCGCTTTATGGAATCAAGGCAGATGAGCACCACACTGATTAAGCACGGTACTCTGGTGCCTGATACTTGGGTTTTAGTAAAGTCCGCAGATGCACTGGAAAATCTTGAAAAACGCAGCGGCGAAAATTTGATAGTGCCATTAGCGTTGTGGCTGGCTGAGCAGCAATCAATTGCGTCCAGACAGGGCCAGACAGCGGTTTGGTTGAACAGCAATGAAATACCTGAATCAATTGCCGGGTATTTGGATCGACTGCCCTTGGTAGCGCTGAATTTCCCGGAGTTTAAAGATGGAAGACCTTATTCCAGCGCCCGAGAACTGAGGCAGCGCTGGAGATACCAAGGCGAAATTCGTGCTGTGGGTGACGTGCTCAGAGATCAACTTTTCTTCATGAAACGATGTGGCTTCGACGCGTTTTTGCTACGTGAAGACCAGAACCCTGATGCAGCCCTGACAGCCTTCCATGATTTTCAAGATGCCTATCAGCCGGGCACAATTCAACCATTGCCACTTTTCCGCCGACGCTGAACAGCATCGGCAAGTCAATCTGTGTGGTGATCTAACACCAGGCGACCGGTACTCTGGCCGGCAATCACGGTCTTCAATGCAGCGTCCAGACCATTCATGCCCACTTTTGTCTCCAGTTTAAGCAATCCATCAGGTTTCCAGTTTGTCGCTAGTTTGTTCCAGAGCTGGCGTTTGTGAGCCAGCGGCAGATTGACTGAATCCACACCCAGCAGATTCACGCCCCTCAGAATAAAGGGAAACACGCTTGCCTGAAACTGGGGTGAAGCCACAAGACCACAGCAGGCAACACTGCCGCCGTA
>CALQJO020000038.1 GCA_943330915.2 Rhodoferax sp. OV413
CACCTGACGCTCGCGCACCATCAGTTCGCCCGCGTAATAGACCAGCACAAACAACAGAGACAGTGAGAAAGCACCATTGATGATGTCAACCATGATCGCGGTGGTTGGGTACACCGACGTCCCGAACATGTTGCCCAGATTGCCTGCGGCGTTGGCAATAATGAGCACCAGCCCCATCAGCAACAGGATCAGAAACGCGGTACTGCGCAGGATACTGTTGACTTCAAGGCGGGTCTGTGACCAGAACTGTTGCCATTGGGTGGTCAGGCCAAACTGCTGATGTACCCGCGGCAGTGATGCGGCGATCGGGGCGGACGGTGCGCTGTCACTGTCCAACAGCGATGCCTTTTTGCGCTGTTTGCGCGACGGATTGATGTTAAACGGATACAGCCATGATGCCAGCGCCAGAAATGCGAGGGCAATGCCCATCCACAACAGGCGATTAAGCAAAAAAGCGCCTTCCACGGCGGGTAGCAAGGTGTTTCTTTCAAATACTGTCCAGTAGCGGGTGGCTTCAAGTATCGCCGTTGCCCCAAAAGGGTCGAGGATGCTGATGGTTTCGACGGTGGCCGGTTCGTTAAAGGTTTCCAGCAAAAATGTCAGCATCAGTAACGCCACCATGCCGGTGTAGGTGGCCATCATGCTGCGGGTGGCGGTGGCGATACAGAACAGAATACTGGAACAGATAAACAAATTTGGCAGGCCCACCAGCCAGATGCTGTACCAGTAGGCACTCATGTTAAACGCGCCGATACGTTCCTGATCTAACCACGGCATAAACTCGCCAACCAGTATGCCCAGTGCGGCTGCCAGAAAGATGCCGGCTGCAAATACAAATGAGCCAAAAAAACGCCCGTAGACATATTCAAATTTGCGTACCGGCGTGGACAGAAACAGTTCTGCCATTTTAAGTTCCTGATCACGAATAACGCCGCTGGCGGAGAAGGCGATGGCCCCCAGCAAGGTGATCACTGACAGCGTGCTCAGCTGTATCAGAATGGCATACGGGGAGTTGATGTTCACATTGCTGAAGTTGCCGCCAATCTGCACACCGTCAGTGGTGGTGCCCAGGAATGACAGCAGGAAAAACACGCCGGAGAGCACGTAAAACAGGTACTGGCGGCGGTGGAAATTCATTTCAAATCTGGCGATAGTCCAAAACATGACAATGCTCCTGTGGCCGTTGGCCTTACACCGCAACCTTGATGTCATGTTTGATCAACGTGGAGAAGTACACATCCTCCAGATCGACCTCCTGCGGCTCAAACCCTTCCGGATGGGTGGGGCTGAGCACATGGATCACCGTCTCGCCTTCCGTCAGGTGTGACAGAATCACCTGATAGTGTTGCTGATAGTCAGCCAGCGCATCGCGTTTGACACGCTTGCGCCAGATGTGGCCGCGCAGATTGTCGATGACCTGGCGCGGGCGACCACTGAGCAGGATTTCGCCTTTGCCCATGATGGCCATGTTCGGGCAAAGATCACTGACGTCTTCCACAATGTGTGTGGACAGAATCACCACAATGTTTTCGCCGATTTCTGCCAGCAGATTGTGAAAGCGGTTACGCTCCGAGGGGTCAAGGCCGGCAGTGGGCTCATCCACAATAATCAGTCTGGGGTTGCCGATCAGTGCCTGTGCAATGCCAAAGCGTTGTTTCATCCCGCCTGAAAAAGTGTCGATGGCTTTTTTGCGTACATCATACAAATTGGTTTTGTGCAGCAGACTGTCCACCATCTCGCGGCGTTCAGAACGATTGCTGACACCTTTGAGAATGGCAAAATGATTCAGCATATCCAGCGGTGTCATTTTGGGATAACTGCCAAAATCCTGTGGCAGATAACCGAGCACTTTGCGCAGATTGTCTTTGTTTTCAAGGATATTGATGTCGTCCAGAAAAGCCGAGCCACTGTCAGCTTCTTGTAACGTGGCCAGCGTGCGCATCAACGATGATTTGCCGGCGCCGTTGGGGCCTAACAGTCCGAACATGCCGGTGGGGATGTCCAGTGTGATGTTGTTCAGGGCGCGTACGCCGTTTTTATAGGTCTTTGAGAGGTTTTTTATGGCGAGCATTGTTGTGAACTCCTTGTACAGTTAAACCAGGGTGTTAACGCTCAGCAATATCTAAGCCACTCTATTTGTCATTGAAATATAAACAATTATTTTCAAATGACGGCCGTGTGCTGGCGGAATTTACTAACAGTTGGCGCAAAAATTCACCCTGACCAAATTGTCTCTGCAGCAACGCTCAGCGCTGCAGAGGCGCGATGCCAATGGCCAGGGTGATGTCTCAGGGCATTGTTTTTTCAGGCCATTCGTTTTTCAGGCCATTCTTTTTTCAGGGCATTCGGTGCAGCGCACAGATTTTGTTGCCAGACGGGTCGCGCAGGTACGCAAGGTACAATTTGCCATGAGCGCCGGCGCGCACACCGGGAGGGTCTTCACAGGTGATGCCGCCGTTGGCTATGCCGGCAGCATGCCAAGCGTCTGCAGCTTCTGGAGTGTCGGCACTGAAACCGATGGTGCTGCCATTGCCGTGACTGGCCGGTTGACCATCAATGGGTTTGCTGAGTGCAAAAATGCCGGTTTTGGTGCGGTAAAAGCAGCGGCCCTTATCGTCGATGAAGCCGGGTGGACAACCCAGCGCGCCAAGCACCGCATCATAAAATGCCTTGGATTTTTCGATGTCATCGGCGCCAAGCATGATGTGACTGAACATATCTCATTTCCTCTTTTTTGTGGGTAAACCCGTTGCGTTGATCTGTGTGACTTACTGCACAACCTCGGTTGTGCAATAGGTGCTTTCTTCCAGTCGTTTGGTGTAATTATTCAGAATGCGTGAGCCTTCGGCGGGTTTGATGACCCCTGCATTGATCTGTTTACGCACCAGTTCGGTCATCCGCCGGTCCAGGTCGTTCGGGAAATACTGCACCTGATTCAGCATTTCTTTGATACTGATGCCTTTGAGCGTCTCTTCTATCCAGAAGTTGCCGGTTTCGTCCTCACGTGCGTACACGTGAACTTCGTCTACACGTCCTAACAAATTGTGCGCATCCCCCAGAATTTCCTGATAGGCGCCCACCAGAAAAATGCCGATGTAATAAGGCTCGCCGTGATGATGGGTATGCAGCGGCAGCCAGCTGGTATTGCCACTGCCCACCACGTATTGATCAATCTTGCCGTCGGAGTCACAGGTCAGGTCAACCACCTGGGCGCGACGCTCGGGGCGTTGATCATGCTTGTGCAGGGGTAATACCGGGAATACCTGTTCAATGGCCCAATGGTCAATAATGGAATGGAATACTGAGAAATCACACAAGTACAAATCCGTGAGTTGTTCTTCCAGCTCCAACTGTTCATTGGGTGGAGGCGTCAGTTCAGCGGCAGTCAGTTTGCGCAGCACTTCGCGGCAGGTGCTCCAGTACATACTTTCGGTATGTGCCATTTGATCAAGGGTCAGGTATCCCAGTCTGGCCATTTGCTCGGCCTCCTGACGCGCTTCCTGGGCGTCGTGGTAACACTCCAGCAAGATGCCGGTGACTTGTGTGGCACAGGCTTCCTCAAAGGAGGTTTCTATGCGCATCACCACCGATGGCGAATCCGGGGGCAAATCGTTGACCGGCGGACTGTCCGGGCGGTGTACTCCGAGCACCGGCACCACCAACATGGAGTGATGAGCCGTCAGCGCGCGACCACTTTCCGACAACAGTGTGGGGCAGGGCACACCGCGTTCGTTGCAAATTTCCTGCACTGCATACACCACAACGTTGGCGTATTCGCGCAATCCATAGTTGATCGAGGACTCCGGGTTGTCGTAGTCACCGCCATAGTTGACCCCCAGTCCACCGCCGACATCCAGAAACTTGACCGGCACGCCACGGGTGATCAGTTCGGCATAAACCTGCGTGATTTCCTTGACCGCGGCTCGCAGCACCTGAATGTCAGAGATCTGACTGCCCAGATGAAAGTGCAGAAGCTCCAGCGAACTTTGCAACTGCTTTTTTTCCAGTTCACTGACCAGACGCACCAGTTCGGGTATCGTCAGACCAAATTTTGATCGTGAACCGCCTGACTCAAACCAGCGGCCAGCGCCACGTGTATTTAATTTGACGCGCACGCCCAGTCGCGGAATCTGCTGACGCTGTTCGGCCAGAATCATCAGCTGATCAAACTCCGAATACTTCTCAATAATGGGAATCACTTGTTGCCCGAGCTGCTGGCCGTTAAGCATCATGCTCAACATCACGTGATCTTTCACCCCATTGCATAACAGCAGCGTATCGGTGCCAATCATCGGCAGCGCGGCCATCAGCTCGGCTTTGGAGCCGCACTCCAGGCCGATATCAAATTCTTTACCGGCGTCCATCACCTCAACCACCACTTCCTGCAGTTGATTGACCTTGATGGGGAAAATGCTGCGGTATCGGCCCTGATACTCAGCCGCTTCAATGGCATCGCGGAACTTACGGTTCAGCTTTTTGACCCGTGAGCTGATGATGTCCTGAAAACGCACCAGCAGGGGCAAGGTCGAACCGTCCTGCAGTGCTTCATCAATCACGTCCATCAGGTCAACGCTGATATCCGCGCCTTCGATGGGGCGGACACTGACATGGCCCTTGCTGTTGATGCTGAAAAATCCGTCGCCCCAGGTCTCTAACGCGTACAGCTCGTTGGCATCCGCAATCGTCCATTGATCAGCGGTGTTTGCTTTTAAATCTGTCATCAGTTTTCCTTATCTCCCATGGGGACGGAGAGATCATTTTTTGATCTCTCCGTCCCCAACACACTAAAAAAAATTAAGCCCGGGCGGCGCGGCACTCAGCATAAAGCGCCAACAGCTCGATGCCGATCTGTGCGCCAGCCAACGCAGTGAGTTCTGCGTGATCATAGGCCGGGGCAACTTCCACCACGTCCATGCCGATCAGGTTGATGCCCACCAAGCCGCGGATGATGCTCAGTGCCTGAAACGATGATAGGCCACCGGGTACCGGTGTGCCGGTACCGGGCGCAAACGCCGGGTCGAGGCAGTCAATATCAAAGGTAATGTAGGCGGGCGAGTCACCAACCCGATCTCGTATACGCTGAACTATCGAATGGGTGCTGTTTTCATGCACTTCAATGGCGGAGGCAATGTCGTAGCCCAGGGTGTCGTCATTGGTGGTGCGAATACCAATCTGAATCGAGCGCTCCGGCACAACAATGCCTTCTTTGGCAGCCTTGTAAAACATGGTGCCGTGATTGATACCTTCACCCGAACTTGGCCAGGTGTCGGTATGCGCGTCAAAGTGAATCAGGCTGATTGGCCCGTATTTTTTGAAATGCGCACACAAGCTAGGATAAGTGATGAAGTGATCGCCACCGAGCAGCAGCGTTGCGCAGCCGGCATCCAGTACATCAGAAATGCCCTGTTCAATATGCCGGACACTGGTCAGACCGCCGCCCATGGTGTTTTCACAATCGCCATAATCGACTACCTTCAGCGCCAGTAATGGATCGGTTTTCCACGGCCAGGGACGCTCCCAGGCCAGCGACATGGAGGCGTTACGGATCGCGCGCGGGCCAAGACGTGCCCCAGAACGATTGGTGACGGCGATATCAAAGGGTATTCCCATGACCGCCACATCAATGCCGCTCAGATCGCGTGCAAAAGGCGTGCGGAAAAAGCTGACCGCGCCCCCGAAACTGTGAGAATTAACGGCGCCTGTGCCAGGCTTGCCAGTCATTGCATTGTCCCAACCACTCATAAAAAATCCTGATCTGTTTCAAGAAAAATTCAGTCCAACCGCGGCGCTAAGGTAAACCACATGCTCGCTGATGCCAAGCAAATGAAATCTGTCGTAAATCTGACTTTATTGCAGGCGCTGAAGCGTCTGGTCACAACTTTGTGCGAAGGCCCCTGAGGGAGTGATGATTCCATAGAATTTGCAAGCCATGAACATGGTTGCAGTCATGCAATCGCGAAGTCTCTTGGTGCGACATGACATCGCATCTGCCGGTGGACCAAAACAACAATATGCGCCGCGACGATGCGGATGACCAGACTCAGATCGGCGCGCGTATTACCGCGTGTCGCTCAGTTCATGTTGCACATCGTCATCCACAATCGTAGAAATGGTGTCCTGGTCATGAATCTGTTTCAGGGCGCCGGTGTAGATGTTGTAATGCCACCCTTTTAATTTCAAAGTGCCCGCCTCAACGCGGCTGGCAATCCATGGATAGCTCATCAGGTTACGCAGTGAGAAGCCGACTGCGGCCTGTTCGCAGCGGTTAAAGGTTTTTATGTCATCCAGGTTGTTGGTATCGGCCAGTTGTGCAATCGGCGCAACAATCGACATCCAGCGCGCAATAAAGGAATCTGGCGCCATGGTGTCTTGATCCGTTACCAGAGCGCGGATACCGCCACAGCGGGAATGGCCCAGAACCAGAATTTCAGGTACTTCCAGCACGGTGATGGCAAATTCGAGCGCCGCACTGGTGCCGTGGTAAGAACCTCCGGTTTCGTAGGGTGGCACCAGGTTGGCAACGTTGCGTATCACAAACAGTTCGCCGGGTTCGGTATCAAAAATCAGCGAGGGTTCCAGGCGTGCATCGCAGCAGGTGATCAGTACGTAGGAGGGTTTCTGGTTGCGCGCCAGTTCACGGATTTTGTCGCGATTTTCAGCAAAGTAGCCCGCTTTGAAACGTTTGTATCCGTCCAGTAACTTGTCGCTCATCCTGACTGCCTGTTATGTTTTTGTTCAGCCGCTGTATTAAAAGGGTCGCTCACGCCACTCCAGTTCAACCAGAGACTTGTCGCTTCAGCATCGGAGCGCCGGTATTGTAGCCGAGTAGTTGCCGAGTTTCAGCAAGGATTGCCGGCTGATTCACCGCTGCCTGCGACGATGTGTCGCACCTTGCTTGCTGTAAACCCAAATCTGATCAGGTAGACTGGCGCGGCATTTATCACGTGAAGGGAGTAAAAAAATGCGACTGAATTCCTGGTTAAAATCATTGCTGATGACAATTGGTGTGGCCGCTGCAGCCGCTACGTTTTCCACCACAACAATGGCCCACAGCGTCCTGAGCTCGTCCATGCCCGGCGATACGGCCACTGTTACTGCGCCAGAAAAGCTGGAGTTAACGTTTAATGAGCCTGTCCGCGTATTGCGTCTGACCGTCGTCCATGGGGCTGCTCATCAGATCGAATTCGGATTTACGCCATCTACCGAGCCTACGCAAACACTCAGTTACGAGTTGCCAGTCATGATGATGGGTGCTCACACGGTGAACTGGACGGTGATAGGTGCCGATGGCCACACGGTAAATGGCACCTTTGGTTTTACGGTGAGCGCAGAGGGTGCTCCCGCACACCAGATGATGCACTCACACGGTAACGCTGAAGAAACACCGCATCAGCATCATTGATCTGTTCTGAATAGCGCGGTTTAAGCATGAGCGAGTGGGAACTAGCCGGCATCCTCAGTAAGGTGATGGTGTATCTGGGTGTGCTGGCGTTCATGGGCGGCAGCGTTGTGTTGATGCTCTGCCGTCAGCAACCGCTGTTAATGCTGTTGATTACCCGCCGCTATCTGATACCAGCCCTGTTAATCGGGCTGGTTGCCACCTGTCTGTATTTTCTGTTGCAAATTGGGTCTGTTAACCAACGCGGTATCGCGGGGATGTTTGATCCTGTGATCGGTGGCATCCTTGTCGATACCGAGATCGGGTCGGCTCTGCGCTGGCGCTTGGCGGGCTTTATGCTGGCGCTTGTTGCTCTGATGCCGGTTAACTTCCCCGGAATACCGCTGCATCACCGCGCTGTCCAGAATTTTTGTGTGGCGCTGGCGTTGGCCGCTGCAGGCAGTTTTATGCTGTCGGTGTCTTTTCAGGGCCACAGCAGTGCTCACAGTCTGCTGGCGCAGGGTCTGGTGGCCTTGCACGTGCTGGCCAGCGGATGCTGGGCAGGTGCTCTGTATCCGCTTTATCTGGCGGTCGCTGCAGGCCCTGAGGATGGCAGTGAAAAAGCAGCGCTCGCTGACATGCTGCAACAGTTCGGGCGTTACGCGTGGGCGATGCTGACCGTGATGCTGATCACCGGTGTCAGCCTGTTCTGGCTGTTGACGGGTGGGTTTGGCACCTTGTTTACCACTCTCTACGGGCAGCTGTTTTCGGCAAAAATACTGTTAGTGGCCGCCATGATGGGGCTGGGTGCCGTGCATAAATTCCGCTGGGTCCCGCGGTTGCGCGACGCCGCTATGCAGGCGGCCGATAGTTCAAGGATTCAAAGGCTGCTGGCGCGCAGCATCCGTATTGAAACGCTTCTGGCCGTGGTGGTACTGCTGATCACCGCCAGTGTGACCAGTATCACCGGCCCTCAGGCGGGTTGATCAACATAAAACTCGCCAGGGAAATCACCGAAGCCACCAGCATCAACAGCAGCATCGGGTAGACCGTACCGTTGAACAGCAGGGCAACCAGTTGGGCCGCTATGGCTGACAAAGCCATCTGCAGGAACCCGGTCAGACCTGAGGCGCTGCCGGCCATGTTCGGAAATTCATTGATGGCACCCGCCTGAGCATTGGGCAATGAGATGCCGTTGCCGAAAGTGGTCAGCGCCACGGGCATAAACAATGCCAATGGATGAATCAACCCGGCAATATGCAGCAGCAATGCAATCAAAATCCCTGCAATACTGAGCTTGGAGCCCATGGCGATCATGCGTGTTATACCCATGCGCTTTGACAGGCTGCGTGCCACATAATTGCCGGCCATAAAGGCGGCCGGCACCATTACAAAATAGTAACCGTATTCATTGGGCGGGCGTTTCAACACGGACACCATGATTTCCGGCGCCGCTGAAATAAAGGTAAAAAAGACCACTGAGATAAACGCCACATTAAAGGCGTAGGCGGAAAACACCCGGGAACCGAACAAGCTGGCGAAGCCCCGCAACATACTTTTGACGCCGGTAAAGACCACGGGCCCCGACAATGTCTCCGGCAGAAATTTGGCCATGGCCAGCAGCATCACCAGGGCGACAACGGCCACCAGATAAAAGATGGAATGCCAGTCATAACGCACCAACAGTTCACCACCCACCAGCGGCGAGATCATCGGCATCACCACCATGACCATCACCAGCGTGGCAATAATGCCGGCGGCGTCACCAGCGTCATACACGTCGCGCACAATCGCGCGCGCCAGCACCAGTCCCACAGCACCCCCGGCGGCCTGCACAATGCGCCCGGCAATCAGCCATTCAATGGAGCCCGCCAGCATGCACAGACCCGAACCCAACACGGTGATGGAGATGCCAGCCAGCATCACCGGACGTCTGCCAAAGCGGTCGGACAAAGGGCCATAGATCAGCGTGGCCAGGGCGATGGAGAGCATCGACAAACTCAAGGTCAGCTGCGCGGTTCCGGTACTGACACCAAAATTCTCCCGTACGACAGGGATGGCCGGCAACATGATCTGCATGGCAACGGGGCCCAGTGCAGAGGCGGCCGCCAGCAATAAAATCATGCTGCGGCTAAGCGAACGGGGAATGGTGTGCATTGTGTGAGTGCTGAGAGCTTCCTGGAAGTTGCTGAGTGATCAACGCGGTGATTGCGTGGTCTGATCTGCGCTGGGGTTGTTGACCTGATTGCTGAAGATGACGCTGTTGCCCAGCAGCGCCAGCCGCTGCGTGCGGCTGATGTCGTAGGACAAACTGAACGTGCCTTCATGAAACTGTTGCACCAGGCGCTGTGCATCGCTGAACCCGGCGCTTTCAACAGAGGGTGCCTCGTCGCTGGACTCGGCGGCCGCCAGTTGAATACAGGACAAGGCATCACCGCTGCTGTCGCGCAGGCACAGGGTTTGAGAATCATCCGCCAGTAATTCCAGTGGCAGACCCTGCGGGTGGATGATCAGGCGCGGCGAGTCGTCAAAATAACCGCGCACATCATCCACAAACGCATCGGCACGGCCATTCGCCATAAAATTGACCGGAACAGACGTGCCTGTCCTGCGCGGCAGCCCCGGGTCATGGCGCAAGGCGTAGGCAAAATGTTCCAGCGCCGCGCTGTGTTGATTATCCCGCCACAACGCATGAGCCAGGCGCAGAGAAACCCGCGCGCGCGGCAATACTTCCTGAGCGGGTAACAAGCGCAGTGCCTGCTCGGCGGCGTCTTGCACCAGCGTTTGATTGCCGCGCACGGCAAAAATCTCAGTCTGGTAGGCAAAAAAGTAACCTTCGTTGAGCGCAAACACGCCCTGCGCAGCGGCGGTGCTGAGCAGATTCTGCATCACCCCGGCGCCCATCAGTTCAACCAGCCCGGATTCAATCCATTCAGGGATATGCACATCCAGCGGCGCGTAAGGGCGCATGCGGTTTTGCAGGACTTCCTGGTTGGCAAACAGTGACGCGGCCAGTCTGCCGGCGCGCCAGGACTGGAATCGAGCCGCCTGTGCCTCGATACGCAGGCGTCCGCTAGACCACCAGGATTCCAGCGCCGCCCGCTCACGCAGGCGCTCATAACGCTGTCGATGCGCCATACTGTTGACCAGTGCCGCCACCGAATCTTTTTGTGCTTCATCAGCGGTATAGGAGCCGGTGCGGTCTGGCTGATTCAGTGCCGCCTGTGTCAGTCGCGCAGCATCGTCGGGGTAACCTGCCAGCAGCAGGAATATGGCACTCACCAGAAAGTGATCACCGCGATTCATCACCCCCACCAGCGGGCTCTGGGCATCGCGCCACACCAGCATGCGGTCCAGGGCCTCACGAGCACTGTCATGACGCGCCTGATTCATGTACAGGTAAAGTTTATAAACCCAGGGATTGCCAACACTCTCCGGATCTATCTGTCGGGATGCGCGGTTAAGATAGTCCTCGGCTTCCTGAAACCGTAACAGATTTAATGAGACTTCCGAGGCATTGAGCAGGTGCACGGTATCCAGATCGGCTTGAGCGTCTGCCAGGGCGATGCTTTCATCCTCGCCCATGGCATTTTCACAGGCCTGCAACGACTCAGTGGGGCGCAGATCCGCCAGCTCCACGGCACACAGGGTATTCCAGGCGCGGCTGCGGTCGCGGGCGTTATCACTGCTGGCCAGCACCCGTTCGGCGCTGGCGCGGGCTTCATCGTATTGTTTAAGTTTGATCAGTGGCCAGCCGCGGAATGACTCCACATCCTGGCCATAAAATTCACCAATCAGCTCCAGATAACGCAGCGACTCCAGTTGATTTCCGATCAACTGATGGGCGTATGACAATTGGCTGAGCGTGAGGTAATGCCATTCCAGATTGCCGGATTCGACGGCGCGGCCCAGGCTGGCATAGGGCATCAGCGATTCGGCAACGTTCAGGTGAAACAGTGCCCGCGGCAGGTTGCCCTCAACGCGGAACAGCACCTCTGCCAGGGCAAACTGCGCGGCAGGTGATTCAGGTTGCTCACTCACCCATTGTTGAGCGAGTTCGCGGGCCCGCACATTCTCACCCAGCGCCAGCGCATCACAGACGCCCAGCGCACTGCGATCAGTGATGCCGTTCATGCCAAAACACAGGATCTCGCCAGACGGCATGTCAATGCCATCCAGATCCTGTGCCTGTACCTGCAGTCCTGCACTGAGGTTGAGCACTAAAGCCGCAATCAGGGCCGTGCTCAGGGCAACGGTCAGCTGTGGTGGTTTAATCACAGGTGCACCGTCATGCTGTGGGGTTTAATGTGCTGCGCGCCAGCGTTTCCATGGGAACACGCATACAATCCCGCAGGATTTTCGCAAAATCCGCTGAGCCGGGTGCCAGCTCGACCCGGTGTGTCAGCACGGGCGGCAACAGGGTTTCCAGATCATCGGCATTCACATAATTGCGCCCGCGCATCGCGGCCAGCACCTGCAAGGCTGGCAGAATCAGCACCAGACTGCGGGTTGAGTTGCCTTGCAGGATACGTTCATCGGCGCGCAGGGTTCTGGAAATGTCGACCAGAGCAGTTTTAATGGCGGACGAGATATAGACACCCGCATCAATGGCATGACGGGCCTGCAGGATTTCGCTGCGCCCGACATGAATTCGGCTGCTGGTTTTGTCGCGACGCGACTGCCAGGTATTAAGTACCTCCAGTTCGGCATCACGCTCAACATGCACCATGCGCAGCTTAAACAGAAAACGGTCCAGCTGCGGCGTCGGCAGGGGGTAGGTGCCGACCAGATCCAGTGGGTTTTGCGTAGCGATCACAAAAAACAACGGGTCCAGCGCATAGGTCTGGTTGTCGACGGTGACCTGTTTTTCGCCCATGGCTTCGAGCATGGCAGCCTGTACTTTCGGGGAGGTACGGTTGATTTCATCCGCCAGCACAACATGCGCAAAGATCGGGCCGTGCCGGAAGTGGAAGCTGTTGGTGCTGGCATCAAACACCGCGCTGCCGGTGACATCTGAGGGCAGCAGGTCAGGGGTAAACTGAATGCGTCGGAACGGGACAATGGGGACCAGTGAGTGCTTTTGGTCGGCGGCCTGATCATCGCTGATGGCTTCCCCCAGCGCCTTGGCCAAGGTGGTTTTGCCAGAACCCGGAAAGTCTTCCAGCAGCACATGGCCGTCGGACATCAGCGCAATCAGCGCCAGTTCAATCACATCGTCGCGCCCCAGCACCTGTGCTTTGACGGCGTTGGTCAGCCGTGCCATGACTTCGCGCGCATGGTCTAGCGCATTGGCGAGCGCATGGTCCATATCTGCGCTGTGTACAGATTCAACTTCCAAGACTTGCATTCATCACTCCACGAACCAGTTTTTGAGTAGTCAATATTGATAGAGAAATACGTTGAATTACCGGCTTAGCAGCCAGGGTAAGGGATGCACAATCGCCAGGGCGCTTTGCCACCAGCGCTGCTGTGCCTTCAATTGATGACGCAGCGCAGCGGTATGCCCCAGCCATTGTTGCCGGCTGATGCCCGCGCCCGGATTGCGCGCGCCCGTGTCGCCGCCTGACAGGGCCAGCGCCGGATCAAAGGCGTATCCGGGCGCGGCAGACAGATGCCAGTTGCTCAGCGTCTGAAACGCCGGCAGTGTGTTGCTGAGGCGTCGGGCAAAGGCTTCGCGGCTCTCACCAAGGCGTCGACGGATACCGTTGGCAGCCAGCATGTCCAGGGCTGCGCGATAAGCCACTCGATACAGGGTATGTTCATCCGCCCACCCCAGGCAGCTTGCCCGGTAGACACGCACGGCATAGGCCGATAACACCGCTGCCAGCGCCATGGCCAGCAACAATCGCAAGGTCAGTGCCCAGTTGATGGCTGACGTGCCCGCCTGATCGTCCAGAAATGCCTGAAAAGCGGCATCGTCGCGCAGCATGTCACCCAGCATCTGCTGCAAGGAGTCCTGCGGTTCAACACTCATGTCAACCAGCGTCTGCCGGGGGGCCGGATCAACGATCACCCAACCAAGATCCTGCAGGTAAATTTCTGGCCAGGCATGACCGTTCACCGCCTGAATCAGCAGTGCTGACCCTCCGGCCCGATTGGCCGCCGGCACGGAATATCCCACGCCGACCCGCGCCGGAATACCCAGGCTGCGGTACAGGTAAGTGGCAGAGTAGGCAAAATGCACGCAGTACCCGGTCAGGTCACCAAACAGAAAAGACGCCGCCGGATCAACCGCGTAGGCGTGTTCGTTTTTCAGGCTGTAGATACCGTTTTCATCCAGCCAGGCCTTGATGGCCATGGCTTTGGCATACGGATCGTCGGCAAACTCAGGACGCAGCGTGGCGGTCAGTTGGCGGGCAAACTCACCGTAACGCGGGTCATCGGGCATTTCCAGATACTCGGCCCACTGCTGCAGTGACCAGTCAGTGGAACCGGCTTTGCGCCCGACCAGATCCGGAAAATCAAACTCAGGAACCAGCGACTCCACGGTATAGGTTTGTCTGAAGCGCAAACTGTTGGGATTGGGTGCCGGTTCAAAGCGTACCGGCGCATCCAGCCCGAACGGACTGCGATGCGGAGCCAGCAGGCCAATGGTGGTCGTGACACGGCGGCGAAGCTCCGGGGCAGGCACTTCAGCAGATACATCCACCGGGCTGGACGGGAACTGCGACACCAGATCCTGATCAAGATCGGGATTTTCAGCGGTCCACAACAAGGTGCCATTGAACTCGGAATACGCTGATTCACGGAAATAGTAAGCGCCGCCGGCCGGCTCGTAGTCGTCCCGGAACAACACCACGGCAACCGGCGCCTCGCGGTCGCTGGCGTTGTTTTCGCCATCTCTGAACGGACTGTCATTGTTTGCGCGGCTACCGCTGCCTTCGGTGCCGGTGAGACCAAGATCATTGGTCAGCTGCGGCGTTGGCATGCCAAAGAACTGCACAAAAAACAGCAGTGAGAAACACACGGTCGCCAGAATGCCGGCGTGGTAGGGCAGGCGTCGGTGCTGGTTTTCCATCATCAGCAGTATGGCCAGAGCCAGCACGGCAGCAACGCCAATACCCATCAGGATCGTGGAGGGATCAAGACCGCGTATCAGTGCAAAGTCGCCAATAAAGTAAGGTCTGTCGATCATGCCGCGCTGATGAGCAGCCAGCGTGATGACAAACGCACTGGCCACAAACAGCAGTTCAGCAATGGCGCCCCAACTGTGGCGGCGGGCGGTGTGCCGCAGGGCAATGGCCACGGCGGCCGTTAAGGTAAACCAATAAACGGATTGACCGCTCTGATACAAAACCATCGCGCCCAGCAGATTTGCCAGGGCCGCGCTTTGCAGCAACAGGCCGGTCATCACACTGGTAACCGTCAGCGTAAGCGCCAGCAATAACAGCAATGCCGGTGCGCGCATCTGTAACAAAGTGCTGGTGCCGCGCTGTTGCCGGTCAACCCAAAAACAGGCCAGCAGGCAGCCAATCGCGCCAGCGGCCGACCCGGAGACAGTGGTCAGCGGCGTGCTCAGCACCCAGCAGGCCATGGCCAGAATCGAGCCACGAATCAGACTCTGCGTGAATTTGCCGGGCGTAACGGCGGACGAATTGTTTAAAGCAGTGGGGTGAATGGTTTTGCTCATGGCGTTGGACATTAAACCCTTTTTAAACCTTGGTCAAAAGACTGCCCGCTTTGCCTGTCGATTAACAGCACATACGCGCCGCGACGACTGAAATCGGCCATCAGCTGCTGCAACGCAGCGCTGTCGACCCCGGTCGGTTCGGTCTGTATGGTGTTCTCCAGCATGATTGACTTAAAGGTTTGACCCAGCGAAGCCGCACTCTTGTTGATCAGTCCGTCCGCGGCCAGCACGATTGAAAACGGCCCGGCATGACGTGCCAGAGTCTGTTGCAAGGGACCAACCCACGGGCCGGTGGTCGCCGGGGCAAACACAATGCAGGCACTTTGCGCCGATGCCTGGCCATGTTGACCCTGGCCGCGCAGGAATTCTTCCAGTCCGTAGCCGTTTTGGTGACCGGGCTTGCGCGATCCGGCAATCAGCGGCAGCGCCGCCGCCGTGGTGCTGGCAACATAATCACTGCCATCGGCACCAAAAATCCATGGCGAACCTAAAGCGCCATGAGTCACTGCAAACCTTGCCACACCGGCAGCGGCCTCATCCACCGGTCCGGTGATCAGGTATGCCAGCGTACGTTCTGCATAAAACACACTGCGCTCGGCCAGTCGCACATTCAAATGGCGGTTGCGTGCGTAAACGCGCCAGAGGATGTCGCGTGTGGAGTCGCCGGGCGCATAACGACGGATATCCATTCGATCGCCTTCGGGCAGGCCGGCCGGATTGGGAATGCCATCCTCCGCATCCATGGATCGCAGTACCGGCAACGTGCGCAGTTTGCCGGTCAGCGGCAGAATCTGCCACTGTGCCGGTTGTGTCTCATGCCAGCTGAAGCGACACAGCCCCAAGACATCACGCAGGATAAAACGGCGGGTGACGGCCGTGCTGAGGCAACGTTGCCCGGGCGTGATTTCCTCTTCCAGCAAACCTGTATCGGAATCGGGTCGGTTTACCGTGCGCAGCTGTTCGTGGCTGACAATCTGCCATTCCAGCGACATCAATGGCAGCCAGCTCCATGCCGGCATCACAAAACCGCTGGCATTGGGATACCCGGCTTCGGCACTTAATGCGAGCGCAGGCTGATCCATCACTGCCTTGTGAACCCGAGGTTTTATCAACAATCCGCTGCCGGTCACCATCAACAGGCTGAGGCCCACCAGACTGAGGCCACAGAGGGTCAGCGCAAATACCACCAGATCCATGCGCCCGTAACCAAAAACGCGCAGTGCCAGCACACAAACCAGCGTTATAGCGACACCGGCTGCCGTCAGCGGAAACCAGCCAAACAGGCGGCGAAGCCGCGCAATCAGCCGCGAGAAACGCTGAGAAATATGTTGAGAAATATGTTGGGAAACATGTTGAGACACGCGTTGCTGAACGTGTTTATGACCACTCATGGTGCCGTTCCGGACTGTTGTTCCAGGGCACTGCTGCGCGCCGATTGCAAACACGTTGCCATCATCAAGATGTTGCGGCTGTGCACCAATAAACGGGCGTTTAACATCTGTGGTATTTCGATCAGCAACAGCGCGGCAAACAACATGCCGCCGACCAGGCCATTGGGTTCGCCCCACGGTGCATAGCTGCTCAGGCTCAAAAAGACGCTGAAAGTCAGGAACAGGTCAAGCAGACCTCGAACCCAGCGGCGCAGATAAAAGTGATGAACACCCAGCGGAAACAGCCAGTTCAGCTGCACATAACGAGAGGCCAATTTCAGGCGGGGAATTTCCAGTGCATCGTAAATGGACCTTTCCAGCGGCGATAGCCGACGGATCTGCTCTCGCAACTGGTGTTCCTCTAGATTCAGCTCTTTTTCAGAAAACATGCATGAAGCCCTTGAAAACTGCTGAGAACAAAAAATACGGGTTAACCACTCAGTGGTTGTTGCGTGCCCTGCTCCCGAGAACGCTGAAAATGTTGCCAGAGAATGACAGCAAACAACAAACCGGCGCCCGCAAGATGATAAAGAGTACCTAACGGCGACCACATCAGCATATACGCTGCCAACAGCAACATAGACGCGGTAAACAGATTCAGTGGTCGTTCCAGCCGCCACTGCAAAACCCCACACAACGCGTACAGCCCCATACATGCCCACACAAACACATAAACTCGCTCAGACCAAGAGCCGGTAATCAACGGTGAATAGGCGAACAGTATTGGCACAAGGTAGAGACCTTTAGCCAGTTTCCACGACGTCATTGACGTTGCTATGGGTTTGGATCCAGCAATCGCGGCGGCTGCAAATGACGCCAGCGCGATGGGAGGCGTCACGTTGCTGTCCTGAGACAACCAGAAAATAATCAGGTGAGCACTCAGCAACATACCGGCGAGCAATTCTGGATTCAGCAGTTCTTCACGCAACAATTGACGCATTTCCAGCGGCATCTCGCGCAGCGCAACCGCCGCATCACCGCCAAACAGATTGATGGTGGCGGTGACGCTGGCCGGCAAATCAGTGGCCATCAGCGCCTGCAGCATTTGTTCATGGGCAAGCAGGTCAAAGAGGATGGGGGCAGACAAGGTCGCCAATACGATGTAGGAGGCGGTAACCGGCAGTCCAAGTCCGAGCACCAACGACGCTAGGGCAATCAATACCAGTGTAATCAGCAGGTTGCCATTAGCCCATTCAACAATCATCAGGGAAAATGCGTTGCCAACACCGGTAGTGACCACAACATTGATCAGTATGCCAACTGCGACCAAGAGCAGTGCTGTAGACAAGGCAGTGCGGACCGCATCAACAGTTGCTTCGACGATGTCATTCCACTTCATTGGGGTGGGAGACAACCACGAGGCAATAATCACCGCGACTATCGACACCGCCGCCGCGCGTATGGGTGTATATCCAAGCACCAGTAGTGCAATCAGAATACAAAGCGGGATCAGGAAGTGCCAACCTTGTTTGACCACATTCCAAATGCTCTCGTGATCACCCTTTTGATCAGGTTTCAGGCCAAGGCGTATCGCCTCTATGCGCACGAAGTAAAACACCGTCAGGTAGTACAACAGCGCGGGCAGCAGAGAAACCGCAATAATTGTCTGGTAGGGTATCTGCGTGTAGCCGGCCATCACAAAAGCGCCAGCGCCCATGATGGGAGGCATCAGCGCTCCTCCGGTAGAAGCAGCCGCTTCCACACCCGCAGCGAACTGGGGTTTAAATCCGGCGCGTTTCATCATCGGAATGGTGATCACTCCGGTTGAAACCGTATTGGCAACCGCAGAACCGGATACCGAGCCCATCAGGCCAGAGCCAACCACCGCAACAATACCGGCACCACCGGTAAAACGTCCCGCCAGACACCGGGCAAAATTGACAATAAAATCACCGGCACCGGACTTGAGCAGGAACGATCCGAACAGGATAAACATAAATACAAACGTGGCGGATATGTTGGCGGTGCTTCCAAACATCCCGTCTTCGCCGAAGTAACTGCGGTACAACACCGTTTCCAGGCTCAGACCGGGAAAGGCAAAAACGCCTGAGATATAGTCGCCCAGAAACAGTATATAACTCAGCGAAATGATGATCAGCACCGGCATAAACCAGCCGGTGGTGCGGCGCGTCATCTCCATGGCCAACAATACAGCCATCGTCGTCACGACATAGTCAGAAAGCAAAAACTCAGCTTCGCGGGCATACAGGGCGTCTTCAAACAGGAGCATGTAGGCAGTGACTACAACCGCGGAAACCGCCAGGACGATATTACAAACGCTTATCAACAGCGATGGCGCCGGTTGGTTCTGCTCAGTCTCATTGCCGGAGAGCGCACACAACACCGCAAAACCACCAAAGTGAATGGCAGAAAACCACAGTTCGGGAATGGTGGCGAACACGTTGGCATACACGTGAAACAGGGCAAACACAAAGGCGGCCCATTTAAGCAGGGGAGTTTTCATACACAGGCTCTACTGTTGTTTTTGTTGGTTGACCGACCCGTCGCGGGCAATCCTGACCATCAAGTAATTCGGTTTCAGGGCCGTGCGTCAGCGCCGGCAGCGCTTGCGCTGACAGCCACCGGGCGATCATCACCGGGCAGAATCAGCCGCTCAGGAATATCAAGACCCTTCTCCCGGTAAAATCGGATAGCACCGGGGTGCAAAGGCGCACCTAATCCGGTGACGGCCAGTTCCAGTTTCATATCATTGGTTGCTGCGTGAATCTCTTGCAGCGCCGATAAATTTTCCCAGAGGGTGCGGGTGATTTCGTACACCACATCTTCGGGAATGTCAGAACGCACGGCTAATACATTCGGGCTGGCGATGGTGCGCACCAGGGTATTCTGATTGGGGTAGGTGCCGGGCGGAAACTCGTACCAGTCCCATAAGGGGTAGCGCGCATTAATTGCGTCAAGATCTTCCTGAGTGAACTGCAGCAGGGTCAGCCGTTCCCCCATTTGTGCCATGGCCTGAGTGATGGCGCTGACCGGCGCGCCAGCCGGCACGTTCATGCCAACAACATTGCCATCCTGCATGGCGTTGGCTGCGTTGCCGTAGCCCATCCATGCCAGTGACAGCCGGCTTTCGTATTCAATTCCCAGGGATTCCAGAATGTAGCGGCCGGTCTGCTCGGCGCCCGAGTTGCGCGCCCCCAGCACATATCGCTGACCATCCAGCGTATTCATGTCCTGCATATAACCGGTTGCTGCGAGGTCGCTGGTCAACACAAAATGTTCGACGTTCTGCCACACGGCTGCCATTGAGCGCAGACCTTCCTGTGGGCGGCTGATCGGGCCTTCGCCATTCCAGCCCCAGGCGGCAAAAGGCCCCTGCAGCAGCGCAAACTGCGCCTGATTGTCGCGCAGCAGTTTGATGTTTTCGAGAGAGCCGGCGGAACTGATCGCCGCCAGCGTAATGCCGTGGGATGGGCCGAGCTGGGATTTGGTAATGGTGGCGATGGCCACACCGATGGGGTAATAAGCACCACCCGTCGTGGCCGTGGTCAGCACATACCGACGGGTGTTGGCCAGCTCCTCGGAGCAGGCCGACAGGAACAAAGCGGATATCAGCAGAAGTGTAATTTTAGTTTTCATGGGCGCTGATCTAAGCATATTTGTTTTCAAAGCTCAATTCGCTTGCGGCCACTTCAGCCGAAAAACCAATAGCTCGCGAGAATGGCGGTGGTAATGCCGGCAAAATCCGCAAACAGGCCGCAGCCAATCGCGTGACGGGTTTTGCGGATGCCCACGCTGCCAAAGTACACCGCGAGAATGTAAAACGTGGTTTCTGTGCTGCCCTGAATGGTGGCGGCAGTTCGCGCCGCAAAGGAATCAACACCGTGAGTGGCCATGGTTTCCAGCAACATCGCGCGTGCGCCACTGCCACTGAGCGGCTTCATAAATGCCGTGGGTAAGGCGTCAACAAATGCGGTATCCACGTTCAGCGCGCTGACCAGCCACCGAATGGCTGACAGCAGCAGGTCCAGACAGCCTCCGGCCCTGAACACACCAATCGCTACCAGCATCGCCAGCAGATAGGGGATCAGTTTTACCGCCACCTCAAACCCTTCTTTGGCGCCTTCGATGAACACGCTGTAACAGTCCAGTTTGCGCTGGATACCCGAGATCAGAAACAGGCACACAGTGCTCAACAGCAGCAGATTGCCAATCATCGCTGAGCGATCTGACAGTTGCGCCGGTGGCAGGCTGACAATCCAGCTCAGAAACAGCGCCATCAACACGGCAAATCCGCCAAACCAGGCCAGTAACACTGGGTCGCGCAGACGAATTTTTTGTATCCAGGCAACGGCGAGCAAGCCGGCCAGCGTGGACGCACAGGTCGCCATCAGGATGGGCAGAAACACAATGGCCGGTTCCGGCGCACCTTGTTGTGCGCGGTACAAAAAGATGGTGACCGGCAGCAAGGTAACGGCTGAGGTGTTGAGTACCAGAAACAAAATCTGTGCGTCAGAGGCGGTTTCTTTATCGGGGTTGAGGCTTTGCAGATCCTGCATGGCCTTCAGGCCCATGGGTGTCGCCGCGTTGTCCAGCCCCAACATGTTGGCAGCCAGATTCATGGTGATGGATCCCATGGCCGGATGACCGGCGGGCACCTCAGGCATCAGTCGCGTAAACAGCGGGGTGACGGCGTGCGACAGAATGCTGATCAGGCCGCTGTGCTCGGCAATGCGGAATAAACCCAACCACAACGCCATCAATCCAATCAGGCCAATGGCGATGTCCACTGACAGCGTGGCCATATCAAACATGCTGGCCATGACATCGCTGAAGACCTCAGGATTCTGGCCAGTAAGCCATTGCCACAGTGCCGCCAGAAAGCCCAGCAGAAAAAAACCTGTCCAAATAATATTGAGCATGGCTGCGAGGCTCTGACGGCAAACACATCAACCGGATTGTCGGGCGCTTACTTCATCTGCGAGAAGTCGGTCGCCGTCATGTATTTGCGTACGACTGAATCCAGAATGGCACCGTCGCGATTGGAGTCTTCATTCACCTGACGCCACTCCGGGTCTTGCGAGAAGGCGCGCCATGAGGCGGTTGCCGCTTCCATGCTGTCGTGCTTAAGCAGATAGACCAGTGTGTCCTGACGCTCCACCTCATCGGTGGGCTGCCAGTAACCAATGTTGGTCATGCCATGTTTTTCAAAAATGCGCATGGTGTGGTCGCGAAAACGCGCCATCAATTTTTCGAGATTACCGGGAGTGGATTTGTAAGTGCGCAGTTCAAACACCGGGCCATCCTGTGCCCGAGCGGTATTGGGCAAACCTGCAGCCGCCAGTGTTAGTCCCAGTGTCATCGCAGTTGCGAGTGTCAGATTCTTGATAATTTTTTTCAAAACGGGCTCCTCAGATTGATTATTTTTTGATGTTTTCAAGGCTGTCGGCAGCCTAGCAGAAGGCCTGTTTTTCAACAAGCGCAGCGCATGTCGCGGCCGCACGTCAGTCAGACAGGTACAACACGCCGGTCAACGATTCCTTGTCGCGACTCAGAAAAACAAACACATCGTCAACACCATTGTTGTTGAGGTCAGTTGCCACCAGGTCGCCGCGCGGTGCTGATGCCGGCAATGGGATGCGCAGATTGGGTTCGCGTACCCGCACTTCGTTGACTTCGGCATTCACCTCGATGTTGAAGGCTTCCACAATACGGCGCAGGTCTATCTCATAGCTGTCCACGCCACGGCTGTAACCAAGCGAGGCGAGAAAGCGGTCTTCTGCCGGTGGTGGTTCGCGGGTCACCGCCTGATAAAACACTTCCAGTTGATCGTTGGCCAACACCAACAGGTCATCCATCGCCGCCGAGGCGCTGGCGGCATCCGGCAATACCTGGGCACGGGTAAACGGGATGACCGGGTCCATGCTGCGTGCCCGATCGCGCGACTCCTGGACGGAACCGATCAGTCTGACCACCGAAGGAAAGCGCATGGCGACGGTGATGCGACGTGCCGGACGGCGCGCAAACTGATTACCCTCGTTTGGGTACACAAAGGCTTCCATGTTGATAGTGCCGGACACCGCCAGCCACAGGAACAGGTCACCAATGGACACCTGATCGACGCGCCATAACCACAGATCAGGGCGCCCATCATCGTTTTCATCCGCCATAAAAATGGACAACACATTGCCGCTGGAACGCAGTATCTGATCAGGCTGTTCCAGATTCATGGTACTGGTCTGTCCGCTGCCGGACTGTCCTCTGCTGGCCTGGCCCAGATGCAGTGCCACCCGGCCCCCTTCGCGCAGAATAAAGTCATCAATGCCGTCGCCGTTGACATCGTCCAGCACTTCTTCATGTGTTAATGCCAGCACACCGGTGAGGTTGGAGAAATCCAGTTGGTCCAGATCAAACTCGCCCAAACGTTCCCGGATTACCTCCCGGTCAATGGAATAGTTGGGCAGTCCCGGAAAATAGTCGCCGGTGCTGCTGGCCAGAAACACATCCAGGCGTGCCTCGGTATCCGAGATCAGATCCGGCAGGCCATCGCTGTTGACATCACGCAGCGCAATTTGCGGAATGACCAGTGACTGGCCTATTTCGCGGTCGAGTTCTCCCTCGGCTTCCAGCACCACGCGCTGTTGCACATCAGACTGCACACTGAGGGGCGGTTGAAAGCTGCCATCGGCATTCTGAATAAAAAGACTCATGACACCAGCGCCAGGTACCACCAGATCGGGCTGGCTATCGTTATTGATGTCCTGGTAGAAGTTCAGCGGATAAGCGCCTTTGCCCAGAAAGCCGCCCAGTTCACTGATCAGTTCCTGTGGCGCTGAGAACGCACGATTTTCTATTTGCCACTGCAGTACGCGCTGGCCATCAATTAAGGCAATCAGCGCTGGCAGCGGGCGGTTGCCAGACATCTCCACGATCGTCCAGCCGGCGGCCTGACCGGGCAGGTCCAGTTGCGTATCGGGCTGCGCAAAATCGAAAGCCGGCGCGGCGCTGCGCTGAAAATACACACTCAGCGTATGTTCGCGAATGGCCAGCAAGTCCTGCAGACCGTCTGCGTCCATATCCATCACCCGCAGATTGCTGGTGTCCGGATGCAGGGTGAAGGGAATCTGCGCGTAGTTGGCGCCTTGGGGTGTTTGTGCAGCCGCATCAGCAGCGGTCAGCGTCAGCAGCACCGGCATGCACGACAGCGCAGTTGTGCGGATCACACTCGCCGTTGACCTGACTAAGAATTGCCTGACAGTGTTCATAAGGAAGTCACAGGGAGCGCAGTCACAGGGAGCGCAGACACCAGCACAGTCACCGTATTGGAATGATCCAGGATCAGGTCGGGTCGTCCGTCGTTGTTCATGTCCATCACCCGGAAGCGCGCAATACCGCGCGTGGGCACGTATTGCCAGAACGGCTGGTCTTCAAACTGCAGACTGCTGTTGATGCGTTTGGCGACCAGTGCGCCTTCCGGGGTGACCTGAATGGCGTCGATACGACCGTCACTGTCGAGGTCAGCATCCAGCACAATCGGGCTGGACAAACCGCGCACCGTGGTGGCCGAGAAGGTTTCCTCAAGCAGGAAGTCTGGGCGGTTGTTAAACAGCGCCGGCCCCGATGCGCTGTGATTAAACAACAGCAGGCTGCGCACAATACTGGCATCGCGGATCGCGGCCACCACCGGGATGGTGTAATAACTGATGCTCAGTTGCGGTTTGCCGCCGGTAATCGGGGTAACAGCCACCCGCAGGTCGTACCCGGAAAAACGCATCACCTGATCGGCTTGCGCAAAATTGAAAGCCCCGCCGGCATTGGTGAAAAACGACACCGTCCAGCTGTTGCCATCCTCAACCAGACGCACCACGTCGCTGAGTCCGTCACCGTTAACATCCATCAGCAGAAAGTCGCCCAGCATTTCCACCGGTGCCTGCCAGTCGGGTTGCGCTGCAAAGCTGCCGCTGGCATTCATGTTGAGGATATTGATCTGCCCCTGAATATCATTGCCGATGTTCAGATAAATCAGGTCGTGGCTGTCGGCGCTGCCCAGCGGCGCCATCACTGCGGGAGGCATCCAGTTACGGATATCCAGAATCGCATCAGCCTCTGCGCTGCCGGTTTGCAGGAAGTCTTCAAACAGTGAACCCGAGCGCAGCTGCACGTCAACCAGCAGACCATCCTGCGCGTTAAAGGAGATGTTGGTGGAAAAACGCCCGCTGGGTGGCGGCAAGTCGCTGTCGTCGATATCCGTGTTGATGGTGCTGAATTGGTGACTGAGAGTGAACTGCTCATCTGCTGCGCCGGTAAACCAGCCGTAGTCTTCAACACCGGGTAACAAAAGATCCACATAACCATCGCCGGTGGCATCTACCGGTGTGCTCAAAAATCGCGTGACTTGCGGGTCGGGCACCGCCGAGGACAAGGGCCAGTCAAACAGCCGGCGCAGGTTGCCGCTGTAGCCGGCCACGGCGCTGCTCAAACTGAACACGGTCGCGCCGGTAAACAACAACAACTCTTCCCCTGGCTCCGGACGTACATCTGCCATGGCGACCGCCACAATTTCAGAGCGGATATCCACCAGGCGCGAAGGCTGCGCCAGGAAACGATGATCAGCCTGTTGCAGGTAAATATGTAACTGCCGACCGGCATCGGAAGACCAGAAGGGCACAATCACATCCAGCAGGCCGTCACCGTCCATGTCGGCAATCTGCACGTCCTGCGGCCACTCCGGGCGCGGCAGCTCAGTGGCCACATAGTTCAAACCGGCGACCTGTGCATGACTGTCAACAGCCAGCATCAACGCACAAGCGGCAAACAATCGTTGAGAAAAAGAGCCTGCTGAACGCATGTTATTCCTCTGCCAGTTCGCCCAGACCACTGCTGGACCTGATCAAACCCAGGATACTAAAAGAGCGCTCAGGCCCGGTGCGCTCATAGGTAAACAGCGAAAACAGAATCAGATCGCCGATGGTGAGGCGGCTACTGGAAAGTACTTGCGACGCCTCATAACTGAACAAGGGCCAGGCGCGCAGCGTGCTGATGCGGCGGCCCGGATCCCACAAGGTTACTGGCATGGTGCTCACAACATTATTGCGGCTGACACTTAGCGTTACGCGCTCGCCTGGCTGGTATTGGTTATTCAACAGGCTGATCAGGCCCTGCGCAGAAGAAACCGGCTGGCCATCCACAGCAAAAATGATGTCATCAACCCGCAGACCGGCGCCCGGCAGCGGGCTTTGTGCAAACAAACGCACCAGACGCGCACCGGAAACACGCTCGCCGCTGGCGGTCTGCAGCCATTCCGAGCTATACCCTGCGCGCGATAACAGCGGGTCAGCCCGGTACAGCTCAACCGGCGCTGACGCGTTTTCCGTCACCGGACGCACTGTGACGCTGGCCTCAAACACGGTGGTGTTGCGGCGCACTTCAAAATCAAACGTGGTTTCTGCCTGGGTTTGCACGGCAAGCGCATCCAGCATGTCCGGATGATTGGTCTCGGCCCCATCCACCGCCAGAATCACGTCGCCAGCGCGGATGCCGGCACGTTCAGCGGCACCGCCCGGTGTCACCGCCCGCACACGCACGCCGGGCAGCACACTGATGTTGGTCAGTGAGTCGCTTTCATTAACCCCGCCAGTCAGACCAAAACTCACGCCGCCACTCTGAGCACTGCCATCATTACCGGCCAGCAATTCATTGTCAGCAGACAGGGTGATGGTGGGCAGCAAAGTCTGTGGCTCAGTGCTGAGACACGCGGTCAACAGACCCACACTGCCCAGCATCAGCAGCGGTTTTGGCAGGTGTTTTATACAAAGCCATAATGCAGGCATCAGCGTTTCCTCACAGTTTTTTACGTCTGACCCAAAGCAGCGCAAGCGCAACAAACAGCACCATCTGCGGCCACGGCACCCATTGATTAAGTTGCAGGACGGCCGGGTCAATCATCACATCTGAATAACCACGCACCAGACGCGCCACATCACCCAGATATGATTCATCCAGCAAAGACACCAGGTACGAGGCATACAGGTAGTCGGCAGCGCTGCCGAGCACAGACTTGAACAGGTCCAGACCCAGCGTCAGCCCTAATGCCACACTTAACGCTTGTGTGGTGCTGTTGCACATCACCGACACCAGCACACCCAACGCAATAGCGGCAGGCAAGGGAATCAACGCCAGGCTGATTCCCAGACGCAGCTCCGCATGAATGTCCGCAGTGCCGATCAATTCATAACCATCTTCAATGACCGGGCCAAAATCCCATAACAGGGCGGCGCTGCCAAAGGTCACCAGCAACATCAGCATGATAGAGACCAGCGCCAGCAGGTGTGCCTGAATTAATTTACTGAGCACCAGCGCGGGGCGACTGACGCGGCGGATCAGCAAGTGGCGCAGCACGCCCTGATCGCGGTCGCTGGCAAAACTCCACGCCGCATATGCAATCAGAATCAGGCTGATCAGCGTCAGGCCGGTGCCCAGCGCGTCGACCAGCGCGCCCCAGGCATCAGCACCTTCAACGTTGCCAAAACCGCCGCCACCAAAACCGCCTGCTCCAAAATCATCCGAGCTCTGCGTCCCCATCAGGGCTGCACGGGCTTCATTGGACGCCGCCAGTGATCTGACCAGCAACAGTTGCAGGGCGGCAACCAGAGCGGGGATGACGCATAAAAGCTGAATGGAGCGGCTGTGAACAAAAACAAAAATCTCGGCGCGGATGGCGGTCAGCAGGCCTTGCATCATGCCACC
>CALQJO020000039.1 GCA_943330915.2 Rhodoferax sp. OV413
AGTTTGTTCCAGAGCTGGCGTTTGTGAGCCAGCGGCAGATTGACTGAATCCACACCCAGCAGATTCACGCCCCTCAGAATAAAGGGAAACACGCTTGCCTGAAACTGGGGTGAAGCCACAAGACCACAGCAGGCAACACTGCCGCCGTACTTAAGAGATTTGACGATGTTAAAAAGAATGTCGCCACCCACCGCATCAACTGCCCCGGCCCAGAGTTCTTTCGACAAGGGTTTCGGACCGGGCTGAGTGTAATCTTCCCTGCCAATTACCTGACTGGCGCCCAGTCCCCGCAAAAATTCATGCGCGGACGCTGTACCCGTCATGGCAACCACATCAAAGCCCAGCTGCGCCAACAAGGCTACTGCGAAGCTACCCACACCTCCACTGGCGCCGGTCACCAGAACTTGCCCCTGCGAGCTGTCCAGACCGTTCAAGAGCAGCTTTTCGATACACAAGGCCGCCGTAAAACCCGCGGTTCCTATAATCATGCTTTCATTCAAAGTCAGGCCTGCTGGCTTCTTCACCAACCAACCGGCAGGTACACGAATGAACTCGCCAAAACCACCGGCCGTGTTCATGCCCAAGTCGTAACCGATAACAATCACTTCGTCCCCAACAACAAACAAAGGACTATCCGACTCAGCAACTACCCCCGCAGCATCAATGCCTGGCGTATGAGGATACTGCCGCGTAACCCCTTTGTTTCCGGATGAAGACAACGCATCTTTGAAGTTCAAAGACGAAAAAGCAACACGGACAAGCACATCTCCTGCTGGCAAACTTGATACATGCTTTTGCACCAAAGCGCCCTGAAAGCTGCTTCGCCCATCGAGGATATGCTCGGATACTTCGTACGCACGGAATTGCTGATCATTGAGCTTCATATTAGAAACAACCTTATTTTATAATTCTTGTACATTGATTTAGTTAAAGATAGCTATTAGATCTCAACCGCTGCCACCAGACCATTAAGGTCTTATCCACAGCTTTCTGCAAGGCGCCTCCAATTTTTTCTCCCAGCGGGATTCTAATCTCGTAACTTACCTCATAAACATCAGCCTGCTCGCAGGCCTGAATGATGTAGTCATCGCTGGTACTGATCATGTCGACCATCTGCCGCTCCTGAGCCTGCAACCCAACCCAGGTTTCGCCTGTTGCGATCTGATCGATATCCACAACAGGTCTGTATTGTTTGACCCACTGTTTGAATAAGACGTGCATCTGCTCTACATCCTGCTTCAGTTTCTCTCGGCCTTTCTCAGTGACCTCGGTAAAAGGTGTCAACGTGCGTTTATACTCACCGGCCGTAATCATTTCAAAATCAACATCATTCTTTTTAAGCAGACGATGGATATTGGGCATTTGCACCAGCACACCAATAGAGCCAAGAATGGCAAATGGTGCTGCGATCAGCCGGTCGGCCACACTGGCCATCATGTAGCCTCCGCTGGCCGCTACTTTATCTACACAAACCGTCAGTGGTATGTCCTTTTGTTTGAAGCGTAACAACTGCGATGAAGCCAGACCATAGGCATGTACCAAACCACCCGGACTCTCAAGGCGCAACATGACTTCATCGCGCGGTTCAGCCATTGTTAACACGGCAGTGATTTCCTGTCGTAAGGACTCCAGACCCGAAGCCTCCATGTCACCATCAAAGTCGAGCACAAAAACCCGCCGCCGCCGGGCATCGATATCGACGCCAGCGCCGGCATCATCTTCAGTCTCATCTGCAACTTTTGTTGAACCTTGCTCGGCGCTGAGCTTTTGCTGTTTTGACTGTTCTTTTTCGCGCTTTTTCTCTGCTTTCGCATACTTCTTGAACGCGAATTTGTCGAGCACCACCCTCTGCAGGCTATCCCTCAAAGAGTCAAGCTCGCGATTCAGATGGGTCACGGTAATACTGCCTCTGGGCATATGTCGTCGCCGCTGTCCGGCTGCCACCATCATGGTAATGACCGCCAGGATAGCCAGTACAATCGTCAGCGTTTTCGCCAGAAACATTCCGTATTCAAACAAGTAATCCAAAATAATCTCTCCCTGGATAATTAGTCTTAGTCTTTATGGATTTTCAATCTACAGTATTCTTCAATCAACTGGCCAGCAACACTGATTGTCGGTGACGGTACAGTCGGTAGAGAGTGCACATCAAACCAACCGGCCTCTGCCAACTCTTCGGGACAGGGATTCAGATTTCCCCCTGCATAATCCGCATAGAACCCCAACATCAATTGCGAGGGAAAAGGCCATGGCTGGCTTTTCACATAACGAATATTGGTCACCTGAATACCAGCTTCTTCATAAACTTCTCGAGCCACAGCTTCCTCGGCTGTTTCACCAGGCTCTATAAATCCAGCAAGGCAACTGAAGAAGGCAGCACCGCGTCTGTTGCTGCGTGCCAGCAATACTCGATTAGCATCGGTGACCAAAACAATGATGCAAGGATTTATTCTCGGATAATATTCAGTCTCACAGCCCGGACAAAACAACAAAGCACCATTTCTTATGGCCTCATTCTTACATCCACAAGCGCCACAAAAACGATGAAACCGGTACCAGTTAATCCATTGGCTAGCTCTTCCCACCAGACTGAATGCCTCAAAACCTCTCTCCATCAATAACTGCCTGGTTGCAACAGCATGTGTATCCGTAAGCGTTTCGGGCCACATAGCAAGTAACACGGCATAGATTGAATTTTTGCTGCCCAGCGCCACATCGATAGGGATGAGTGTTTCTACATAAGAGTCAATTTCTGCAAGCACTGAAACTGGCCAAAACATCGTGTCGGTGACCGGTGTATCAAATTCCTCACCACGCGGCAGAGCCTTCAATACAACCGTATTCTGGTAAAAAATTAACATGACCGCATCAGGATCACACACCCGAGAGGTCAATATGGATTGTGTCACTGTGTTTTCCCCATCTGGTATTGTCACGCGGGGCTGTCCTGGGCGTCATGACTTAGCCACAGGCACTTTTGACTACTGGACTTCTGAATTCGGGCCAATAACTGATGATGTGCTTCAAGTTCCTGAGCACCGGCCAGAATGACTTTGAGGCGCACGCCTTCGCGATTGACTCGCACCAGATGCTGCTCCTGTTCAGCAATATTCTCAGACTCAGCAGAGCCTAGCGAAAGGTCAGTCTGGCCTCCACTCATCAGCAGATAAACATCCGCCAGAATCTCGGCGTCCAGCAACGCACCGTGAAGCTCCCTGTGCGAGTTATCTACATCGTAACGCTTACACAATGCGTCCAAACTGTTGCGTTGACCGGGATGTTTTCGCCTGGCCATCTGTAGCGTATCGGTAACTTGGCAATAGTCGGCCATTTGCCCAAAATCTGCGCCCAATGCTGCAAGCTCTGCATCGAGAAAACCAATATCAAACCCAGCATTGTGAATCACTAACTCTGCTCCCCGCACAAATTCCAGAAACTCTTGTGCAATCAGGGCAAACACCGGCTTGTCAGCCAAAAAGCCTCTACTGATACCGTGAACTTCTTGGGCAGCGATGTCGATATCACGGAGTGGGTTGATGTATTGATGAAAATGCTTGCCGGTCAAGCGACGCTGATCAATCTCAACACAGCCAATCTCAATGATCCTGTGGCCCTGGGAGGGGTCAAGACCGGTTGTCTCGGTATCCAACACTACTTGGCGCATTCTTTAGATTCCTGGCTGATTTTAGGGGAGTTGTGCGAATGGAGACTCTTGTAGTGGCTGGACTAGCTCGTCTATGCCCCTATTGGCTAAGCCATCAGCACGCTCATTACCTGCGTCACCACTGTGTCCTTTGACCCAATGCCACACAACCTGATGCTGTTGATTCAACTGATCGAGTTGTTGCCATAAGTCCTGGTTCAACACGGGTTTACGATTTGATGTTTTCCATGCCTTGGATTTCCAGACAGGCAGCCATTGCTCAATTCCACTGAGGACGTAGCGCGAATCACTGTAGAGGTGGACTAGCAATCCGGGGCGCTTAAGCGCTTCTAGCGCACGAATCGCAGCGGTCAGTTCCATACGGTTATTGGTCGTCAGAACCTCACCACCATAGATTTCCTTTTCCACTCCCCGATACTTGAGTAATACACCCCAACCACCTTTTCCAGGATTGCCTTTGCACGCACCATCTGTATATATTTCAATATTTTCCTGCAATTTTATGATCCTAAACCATAAAAGATAGCGTCGATAATCTCGAGGTCTTTTTTGCTATTTTTGCCTAGGTTTGAAGGGAATGATTGTGCCACGACCACTGGCAATCCTGCCCGTTTCCGCCAACGGCGAAACCAGGTGTGGCGCTCTGACCCGTTTCCATTTTGATGTTACCGGAATAAGCGGAACTCTGTGTTTTCCGGCAACAATCAGATAAAACGCTCCGGCCGGATTCCCTAAACGATCAAACCAGCGCTCAAAATCCGCAGCCATGTCAAGAATCGCTGGGTGCTTTAATGGTGCCAGATAGCCACCGTACTCTACAGACTCAACCTGAAAGTCGAGCAGACTCAACCAGTCGGTTAATCGCCGTCTCGAAATGAAACGGGCGTCCCAGGGTGTTGATGAACGCCACCGCAGATTTTTAAACAATCCCCACAAGCTCAGCGGATTGAAACCCAGAATGATTAATCTGCCGCCCGGACGCAGAACGCGCGTCGCTTCACGAAGCAACCTGTGACTGTCCGGCGTAAAGTCCAATGTATGATGCAATAGCACAGCATCCATGCTATCAGTCGCAAGCGGCAAGTTCTCGATATCCGCTACTGGCATGCCCTTGCCTTCAACCCAGTCGGGAGCAAAGCGAATCTGATGACCAACGGGACAGTCTGTCAGCATATTAATATCTGGTGCGCAGGACAATTGCAGCACATGATAACCAAATACCCGACTGATAACTGGGGCAAGGCGCTCACGTTCAGCCTGAAGAAGAGCTTCACCCAGAGGCGATCCCAGCCAAGCAGTTAGCACGGGCTCCAACTGGGCCGGATTAATTGGTGTTGGTCGCCCGGAAAAAATATTTTTCATGACAATCTCCTGAAGAGAAGATTCTAGCACTTGCCAAGGAACCCCAACAAACATCATCTGTTATCATCGGCCGCAAATATGACCTTCGTAGCAGCGAATAAGGCTCCTGACAATATGACAACTCAACAGTCTTCTTTTGTGATTACTCCTGTTCCGGCATTTAAAGATAACTATATCTGGGCCATCGCAAACTCCACAGGTGACGTAGTTGTTGTTGATCCTGGCGATGCTGCACCAGTCGAGGCATACCTCGCCAAAACTGGCCAAACACTGAAAGCTATTTTGATTACTCATCATCACGCGGATCACACGGGCGGATTGATTGAATTGTGCAAGGCCCGTGAGATTCCGGTCTATGGCCCTCCCGGGAATCACATCAAAGGCATCACTCAATCTGTTCTGGACGGAGACGATTTAACTTTGATCGGAACACAATTTAAGGTACTGGCTGTGCCTGGACATACGTTAGACCATCTAGCCTTTCTGATGCGTATGCCAGACAGGCCGTTTTCCGATGACCAGTTCTCGCTATTCTGTGGTGATACCTTGTTCGCTGCGGGGTGCGGCAGACTATTTGAGGGTTCGCCTGAGATGATGTACACTTCCCTGCTCCGTATTGGGGCGCTTCCCGAAGATACACGCATTTATTGTGCACATGAGTACACTCTCAACAATCTAGGTTTTGCAATTAAAGCGGAGCCAGATAATCTGCACATAATGCGGAGACAAAAAAGGGAATCAGAAAAGCGACAACAAGGGTTACCGACACTACCAACAACAATTTTTGAGGAATTGAGAACCAATCCCTTTCTTCGTTGTCACAGTGTCAGTCTGAAAAAACAGGTATCAGCACATATGGCTCGGGAATTGCATTCTGATCTCGAAACCTTCGTGTATTTGCGGTGCTGGAAAAATCAGTTTTAGAGACCGGGCTCGGTATGATGATGCTTCCGTTAAGCCCTGAGTTTACCCTGCAAACAAACCACAAAAGCTTTTGGATACTTAGTGATAATGACTTTTTCTGACAAAATTTTGCAGGCTAAGCCGTTAGCATCTGCAAACGGAAATCGCTCATTTGCGTACTCCAAGCCTCGATTTAGACGTCGCAATCTTGCTGCATTAATAGCTAGCTCAATACTGCTTCATGCCTGCTCATCTCTGCCAGATCAAGAGTCAGTGCAGGGCGTTAACTCCGGTAGCGATTTGTCTGGAGTATCTTCATATTCGATTGGAACATCATCCCGATCATCACGAAATTCTACTACGCATTATCTTGATTCCAACTCATTGGCTAACGGCCAAAACAGCTCTGAACCGACACAGCTGGTCTGGCAGCGTATCAGTGAAGGCATGCAGTTTGCCAACGCGCACCGCAATGAGGAAATCCAGGAACAGATTGATTGGTTCATCGATAATCCTGATTATATTAAGCAAGTAACAGAGCGCTCTGCGCCATTCATATATGAAATTGTTACCGAGATAGAACGCCGAGGACTACCGCTGGAACTGGCTTTGTTGCCTATGATTGAAAGTTCATACAATCCGAAAGCAAGATCAAGCGCAAATGCCGCAGGGCTGTGGCAATTTATGGCTCGCACAGCGAGTAATTTTGGGTTGAGGCGAGATTTCTGGTACGACGGACGACAGGATCCGATAGCGTCCACTAATGCAGCACTGGATTATCTTGAACGTCTGCATGCTCAATTTGATGGAGATTGGCTGCTGGCTTTAGCTGCCTATAATGCCGGTGAAGGCACAGTGCTTCGAGCTATTGATCGTAACAAACGACGCAACCGGGCCACAGACTTCTGGTCACTACCCTTGCCGAGTGAAACTCACAACCATATTCCACGCCTGTTGGGATTGGCTTATGTAATCAGCGAACCCCAAAAGTATGGCATTGCACTGAGCGAAGTCCCTTATCAACCCTACTTAACTGAGGTTGATCTTGGCACGCAAATGGATCTCAATCTGATTGCCAGCCTTGCCGGACTTGAGCCAGAAACCGTCTTCAGCCTCAATCCTGGATACCTTCAGTGGGGCACACACCCTGAAGGACCGCACACCGTGATGCTTCCCGCTGACGCGCTGGAAGTATTCAAGTTTAATTTTGCCAACATGGAAAGCCGACCGACTACCTGGGATCGTTATGTGATCCGCTCTGGTGACACCTTAAGCGCCATCGCGCGTAATCACGACACACAGGTATCTACGCTTCAACAACTGAATAATCTTTCAGGTTCACGAATAGTTGCCGGACAAACTTTGTTGATACCGCGAGCCTATAGGGAAGGCGATACTGTAAACACACAGAACTCTCTTCTCGCAGCAGCTAACTCTTACCCGGTTCCGAGTGGCGAGTATCAGGTACAAAGTGGCGATAGTCTCTGGCGTATAGCGAATCGTTACAAGTTGGATATCGATGAACTGGCAAGGCTTAACAATCTGACTACCGAAGGCGTTTTAAAGGTGGGCCAGATGTTGCGATTACAATCTGAAGTAACGCTTGCATCAAACGATAGCGTTGGCTCGGATGCGACGGATCAACTTGCCGATATTGTAACGCAGTACCGAGTTATACGTGGAGACACACTTGCGAGAATCGCACGCGAACACAATGTAACTGTGCGAGATATCGCCGAGTGGAATCAGATAAATTCTGACAGCATTATTCGTCCGGGGCAGGAATTGGTGATCAAACAAAACTAGCAGACCGGGCAAACAAGGGACGACCATCATCACTGGTTGATAGGCGATCCCTTCCTAAGTTTCATGACTAGTTTATGGCAAGCACATCGCAATCAAGCTTATCAAGCACCTTCTTAGCTGTAGTACCAACCATCACACCCTTGACACCGCTGCGAGCAGACACGCCGATCACAACAACTTGCGCACGCAGATGTTCCGCTTGGGCTGGAATAACATTTTTAGCTGCTCCCTTTACGATATGAAAGTTGGCTGGCTCAACACCAAACGCATGAGCCAATGTTGCTTCCACACCACTTTCCTGCTCCTCAACACCCGACAAAACATGACTCAGATCCGGCTTTAGCGACGTAGCAGCGATAACATGCAGAGGCAATCCAGTGAATTCGGATAACTCACGTGCATGTTTAATTACTGAGTTATTTAATCCGATATGGCCTTCGTCCGTTGATTCCAAATCCAAAGCGGCAAGAATCAACTTGCCAGCAGACGATTTTGCCTGACGTACCAAAAGCACCGGGCATGGACTGTGACGCATGATGGTAAAGTCTGACGTACTGTGGAGCAAACGTTGCAACTTGCCATGACGAACGGTTGATTTGATGACCAGATCTGCATCAGCGCGCAATGCTGCGCGGCTGACAGCAGCATACCAATCAGCTGTCCAGTAGATATCTGAACTGATCTTCAGGCCCTTTTCTTTATAGGGAGCAAGCATGACCTTAAGCTTGGACTCCCAGTCTTTTAGAAATTCCCTCTTGCCCGAACGGCGCGAATTTGCTTCAGTCATTTCATCTACCGCTTTGTAAACGGAAGAAAATGCCGTGATCCTAACTTTTCCCAAACGTGATAACTCAGCAGCACGATCTAACCCTGGCTGCTTCTGACTGGTAGGATCGATTACCACAAACAAATTTTTGTAGATACTCATTGCCAATTCTCCCGTCTTAACCAAGCAGATAGATTGTCGCCAACAAGCCGGTAGTTGACATCGTTATCGTGTAAGGCAGAGCCAGCAGCACCATTCGGCCGTAGGACAACCGAATCAGCGGTGCCACACCCGAGGTCAACAGAAACAGAAATGCTGCCTGGCCATTAGGGGTAGCAATCGACGGAATGTTTGTTCCCGTGTTAATCGCAACAGCGAGCAACTCAAACTGCTCTCGCGTGATGCGACCAGCTTCAAATGCACTCTGTACCTCTGTTATGTAAACCGTCGCTACGAACACGTTATCCGAAACCATCGATAACAATCCGTTCGCAACATAGAATCCAACCAATTGGGCCTGACCCTGCATTTCCAAAACAAAGTTAACAACAGGCGTAAACAGGTGTAGCTCGTGAATTACCGCCACGATGGCAAAAAACACCACTAAAAGGGCAGTGAAAGGCAACGCCTCTTTAAAGGCACTTCCAATAGAATGCTCATCGGTTATACCGGTAAAAGCTGTCGCCAGAACAATCACAGTCAAACCAATCAGACCAACTTCTGCAATATGCAGAGCCAGCGCTAACACTAGAAACAAAGCTACCGCCGCTTGAATCCAGATCTTGATCAGGTCCTGTCGAGTCATTTTTTTAGACTGTTCGTCATCAAAACGCTCGAGATTTATTCGCACGTTTGCAGGCAATTCTACGCCATAACCGAACATCTTAAACTTCTCCAATGCTAACGTTGTCATCAATCCAACAAACAGTACTGGCATCGAAACTGGAGCAACATGTATATAAAACTGAACAAAATTCCACTCCATAATGTGGCCAATCAGAAGATTCTGAGGCTCCCCAACCAATGTACACACTCCGCCTAATGCCGTGCCTACAGCAGCGTGCATCATTACGTTGCGAAGAAATGCTCTGAATTGCTCCAAATCAGCGCGGTTGTGCTCATGAACGGAGTTATCATCCGTCAAATCCGAGCTTTCATCATGTTTGTAGCCCGAAGCTACACGGTGATAAACAGCGTAAAAACCAGAGGCAACCGCAATAACAACCGCTACAACAGTTAACGCATCAAGGAAAGCTGACAGGAATGCCGCCAAAAACGTGAAGGCAAACGACAACCAGATCTTGGAACGAATGCGCAGCAGTATCTTGGTAAATACAAACAACAGCATCTCTTTCAAAAACGAAATGCCAGCCACCATGAATATCAGCAGCAAGATCACCGGAAAATTCACTTCCGCCTCATGGTAAACCGTCTCGGGTGATGCCATGCCAATAACAATCGCCTGAATTGCCAGCAGTCCACCCGGTTGCAGCGGATAACATTTCAACGCCATGGCCAGGGTAAAGATGAACTCAAGAATTAAAACCCATCCAGCCACAAATGGATCAACAAAGAAAAACAGCAGCGGATTGAGGATCAAAAATCCAACAATTGTCAGTTTGTACCAGTCCGGGGATTTCCCCAGAAAGCTTTTCAAAAATGCCTGACCATAGGTTAATGTCATATGTGTTTCCTCTAAAACTTTTATTCTTTTGGCGAGCACCTGAGCAATCCCAGCGAGAGTCTGCAGGGCGGGGCGGATTAGGAACATTACTTGAAGTGCGAATACAGAAGGCATCACCATCGGTGTAGCGACACTACATAAAGTTCGCAGGAATAATAGTGGAAAGTCTCTATAGATTGCCAATCTTTTCCACTACTGAGTCATACATATGCACATTTAAAGCACATATTTTCACAATATAAAGCGCTCGATTTATAACCTAATTATTAGGCAAAAGAGTAACCAAGACTTAATCCGGCATAAACAATGCTAGACAATCCAGAATAGAAGAGATAAAAACAAGAAAGCCGAGTCTGATGTTATGTTTAACCTCAGACTCGGCGAGCATTGTTGGACTTTTGCAGCATGCAAATCGACAAGACTTAACGAATTGTGGCGCTTTCTCTCAGGGTTCCGAGCAGCGCGTCAAAAGTCAGCCGGCTCTGGCTATCCAGCATGGCGGCAGCCAGTTGTGTTCTTTGATCTTCTGGCATGTCGGAAGGGGTGCCTGGAATAACAGCCTGCAACTCAATCACGACATAAGCTCCGTTAGTAAGGCTGAAGCCTGTGCGGACAGGTTCGTTTTCCGCAGGAGCTGGCATTGAAAAGGCATTCTGGACAATCTCAACATTCAAATCAAACTGGTTCCGCCTGACACCAGTACGTTCGCTCCAACTTAGCGTCTCAGCAGCAATAACGTCAGATGCGTCGCCGCCACTCTCAAGCGAGGAGATAATCTGCTGACCAATTTCTTGTGCTTTCTGCTGCTCGCGTTCGGTGCGAAGAGTTACGGCAATCTCCCCACGTACCTCATCGAACGGCTGACTACTGGCTGGCCTGTGCTCACTTAGTCGGATCACAGTGGCCATGCTTTCACTCAACTCGATAACGTCACTGTTTAATCCATCAGTCAAAATATCTGAGCTGAACGCATCTTCAATCACTGCAGTATTTGAGGTGACTAGATCTGAGCCACCCAAGCGTCCAAAAAACTCGCTTTGCTGAATCTGTACGCCAAGGTCTTCACTGATCGCCTGCAGATCGAACGTTTCAAATGCCAGGTTCGCGAGGGTTTCCATGCGACTGAAAAACAGCTGATCGACCTCTGCTGTTTTCAGATCACGACTAATCCTCTCAGAAATCTCGTCGTATTCGGGAAACGACTGAGCAGCATACTCAGTCAATTTGACCACGTGAATTCCGAACTCTGAAACAATCGGGTCTGAGACCTGTCCGACTTCGAGCGAGAGCAAGGCCTGCTCAACAGCATCTGGAAAAACTGCCCCGTTGGTGTAGCCAATATCGCCGTCTGCTTCAGCTGACACAGTATCGATAGAGAACTCGCGAGCCAGAACCCCAAAATCCTCACCAATTTCAAGGCGCTGTTTAATACCAGCCGCTACCGCAGTTACCTGATCTTCTGTCTGACCCGCTCCTACCTCAAGCAAAATGTGTGAGGCTCGCCTTTCAATATCAGCCAACGCTGCTGCACGCTGCTCTTCGTATTCAGCTCGCACCAATTCATCTGCGATAAAGACTTCATTAAAAATATCATTTTTATCTAGCACAACATATTGCAGAGACACCTGCTCTTCTGTGGAGAAGCGATCAGGATTGGCATCATAATACGCCTGTATATCCTGCTCTGGAATCGCCTCTCCCAAGGTTCTGTTGCCAAGTGGGACAGATAAAAACCGGAAATTTCTCGCTTGCATCTCCAGCGAAGCCAGACGTGCGATGTCATCTTGAGTCACGAATGCAGTGCTGGAATAAGCATTTACCAATTGCCCCATCAGCATGCGCTCTGCGACTACTGCACGATAGGTCTGATTGCTGAAACCTTGGGACGTCATGGTCCTTCTGGCAAGATCCTGATCAAAACGGCCACCAATCTGGAATTGGTCTGTGTTTACAATCTCGCGATCAATTGACGCGGGTGATATCACCATATCGGCGTCATTGGCAGCCTGCAGAAGCAGCTTGTCATCTATCAATTGCCCAAGCGCGACATCCCTCAACAATTCATCGTCAAAGTCAGCTACACCCGCTCCTAGCGATGCCATGAGGTTCTGGAGGCTGAGGGCAAGCTCCTGCTCTGTAATCTCTTCTCCGTTTACCGATGCAGCTTCATTGCCGCCAAGAAAACCACCAACGATAGATTCAGCACCAAACAGAGCCATCAATCCGATGATGAATCCGATAATGATTTTGGAGATCACACCTTGAGAGTTATCACGTATCGACTGCAGCATACTTTTTCCTGGTGGGTATCAATCTAAACTAAAAAGGCGCATCAAAGATGCGCCCTTTACTTGGACCTGAGGGTAAAATTGTCTACCAAACAAATCCACGCCCGGCTTAGCAGATATTGCCCCGCCGGACTATCAATCAATTCAGGCGTTTACAGCGTCTTTCAAAGCTTTACCTGGCTTGAATCCAGGCACTTTTGCAGCCTTGATCTGAATAGCTGCACCTGTCTGGGGGTTGCGTCCGGCACGTGCAGCACGTTCTTTGGTGCCAAATGTTCCGAAACCAACCAATACTACTGGCTCACTCTTCTGCAATGATTCAGTGATTGTGTCGATCATTGCATCGATCACTCGCGCTGCTGCAGCTTTTGGCAAATCCGCGCTTGCTGCAACGGCTTCGATCAATTCTGATTTATTCACGATGTCCCCTTGTTTTTCTAAACCTGTTAATAATTTGTCATGGTGGTTTGCTGGCGGCCCTGCTGTCTTCCAATCTGGAAGCAAAAATTGTGGCGAAGGCCAACTATCAGGCGGCGCGCGGCGTTCCGGCTCCGTACAACGACCACTTTATACCAAGCGGCCGAAAGTCGTGTCAACAGAAACCGCCGCAGTCAGTGGGTGCTGACTGCATTTTCGTCTTTAACAGAATCTCTGGCATCTTTTGCAGAAGTATTCGAACCAACAACATCTGGCAGTGGCAACGGCATGCGCTCGAGTGCAAGTTCCAGCACCTGATCAATCCATTTGACGGCATGGATTGACAGATCCGCCTTAATTTTATCGGGGATTTCTTTCAGATCACGCTCATTCTCTGCGGGGATGATGACCGTTTTGATATTACCTCTGTGAGCGGCCAACAGCTTCTCTTTAAGTCCGCCAATACGTAGCACCTGCCCTCTCAGCGTTATCTCTCCAGTCATTGCCACATCAGCTTTTACGGGTATGCCTGTTAGCACAGAAACAATCGCCGTACACATACCTACGCCGGCGCTCGGACCATCCTTAGGTGTAGCTCCCTCAGGAACGTGAATATGCAGATCTACAGTCTCATGGAAACCTGGTTTGAGGCCTAACGAGGCCGCCCGACTTCTCACAACCGTGATTGCCGCCTGAATCGACTCCTGCATTACATCCCCCAATGAGCCCGTCTTGACTGTTTTGCCTTTGCCCTCAACTGCTACGGCTTCGATAGTCAACAACTCACCCCCAACCTGGGTCCAGGCAAGACCATTGACCTGACCGATACGATTGGTTTCTTCAGCACGGCCGTAGTCGAATTTGCGCACCCCAGAATAGTTTTCCAACAATTCAGGGGTAAGCACAATGGCAATGGTTTCCTTTTTGCCCGATGCCTTCGAATCTCGCAGAGCAGCCTCCTTGACCACCTTTCGGCACAGCTTGGCAATCTCCCGCTCCAATCCGCGGACACCTGCCTCACGGGAATAGAAACGGATCAGGTCTTTAATAGTCTCTTCCGGGATCGTCAATTCCTGATCCCGCAACCCATTAGCCTTAAGCTGCTTTGGCAGAAGATAACGCGAAGCGATACTGATTTTTTCAGCCTCGGTGTATCCGGGCAAACGAATAACTTCCATTCGATCCAGTAACGGTCCTGGAATATTCATGGTATTTGAAGTACACACGAACATAACTTCCGAGAGATCAAAATCGACTTCAAGATAGTGATCGTTGAAACTTTTGTTTTGCTCCGGATCCAGAACCTCCAGCAGAGCCGAAGCAGGATCTCCGCGGTGATCCATACCCATTTTGTCAATTTCATCAAGAAGAAATAATGGATTCTTGACACCCGCTTTGGAAAGTTTCTGTAAAAGTTTACCCGGCAGCGATCCTATATAGGTTCTGCGATGTCCGCGGATTTCTGCCTCATCACGCACACCTCCCAAGGCCATACGGACAAACTTGCGATTGGTTGCCTTGGCAATCGACTCACCCAATGATGTTTTTCCCACGCCGGGGGGGCCGACCAGGCAAAGAATGGGGCCTTTGAGTTTTTTGACACGCTGTTGCACAGCCAGATACTCAAGAATGCGCTCCTTCACCTCTTCGAGCCCGTAATGATCAGCATTCAGTATCTTTTCAGCACGATCTAACTCCAGACTGATTTTGCTACGCTTTTTCCAAGGAACATTAACCATCCAGTCAAGATAGGTGCGTACCACCGATGCCTCAGAAGACATCGGTGACATCATTTTCAGCTTGCTCCATTCTGCAAGCGCTTTATCCAATGCTTCTTTGGGCATACCGGATTTCTCTATTCGCCCTTTTAACTCTTCCGCTTCGTTTGGCGCTTCATCAAGCTCGCCCATTTCTTTCTGGATCGCCTTCATCTGCTCGTTCAGATAATACTCGCGCTGGCTCTTCTCCATTTGCTTTTTGACGCGGCCACGGATTCTTTTTTCTACCTGAAAGAGATCGATCTCGGCTTCGATGAGCCCCGTCAAATGCTCAATTCGAGCCTCGAGACTCACCAACTCCAAAAGATTCTGCTTTTCCTGCAGTTGTAATGTCATGTGAGAAGCAATGGTGTCCACCATGCGTCCTGGTTCATCGATTCCCGAAATGGAGCTCATGACTTCTGGAGGTATCTTGCGGCTTAGCTGCACGTACTGATCGAACTGAGACAACAACGATTTCAGCAAAAGCTGACCCTGTTTTTCCGGAAGGGCGTCTGAGTGCAGCGGCACGACTTGGCTCTGGAAATAGTCATCAACCAATTCTGCGCTTCGAATGCGCGCACGTGTCACACCTTCGACCAGTACCTTGACGGTACCGTCTGGCAAACGTATCAACTGTAAAATAGTGGCAATTGTGCCGACTGCGTAAATATCCTTGATCCCGGGATCATCGTCAGAGGCATTTTTCTGCGCCACCAGCAAAACTTGCTTATGGCTATGCATGGCGACTTCAAGAGAGCGGATTGAACGTGGCCTGCCAACAAACAGCGGCTGCACAATCTGCGGATATACCACTACGTCTCGAAGCGGTAACAGCGGAAGCCCTGCGTTCAGGCTGGAGGGATTGTCAGAAACATCACCCATAATCATTCTCACCAGTATCGTTGTGTCTGTTGATTCTCAATTTGAGGCCTCGGCTCTCGGAATTCAAGAGCCGCGACATTTAATTAAAAGATGATTATTGATAGCAGAATTGTATCAAGCAAGAATCAATCAGCAACCTTAGTGATTGATGACGGCTCAGTCTCATACACCAGCAAAGGCTCAGAATCGCCGTTGATTACAGCAGCATCTATCACCACCTTGCTGACATTGTTCATAGAAGGGATTCTGAACATCGTCTCCAGCAATACGCTTTCCATGATTGAGCGCAAGCCGCGCGCACCTGTTTTTCGTTCTTTGGCTTTTTTGGCAATCGCGTGAAGAGCATCATCACGGAACAAAATCTCAACATCTTCCATTTCAAAAAGTTTTGCGTACTGCTTGATGAGTGAGTTCCTTGGCTCTTTCAGTATCCGCATCAGAGCGTCTAGATCAAGCTCATCTAGCGTAGCAATCATGGGAAGGCGACCAACGAATTCAGGAATCAAGCCAAACTTCACAAGGTCTTCAGGCTCTACATTCTTAAATGTATCGCCTGGAAGCTTATCCGCGTCTTTGCTTCGAACTTCGGCACTGAACCCAATACCGCTTTTCTCGGATCGATCCCGAATAACCTTGTCTAAGCCCGCAAACGCGCCACCACAGATAAACAGGATGTTGGACGTATCTACCTGCAAAAATTCCTGCTGAGGATGTTTGCGCCCTCCCTGAGGCGGCACTGAAGCAATAGTACCTTCAATCAGCTTAAGCAATGCCTGCTGAACGCCTTCACCCGACACATCGCGGGTGATTGAAGGATTATCTGACTTCCGCGAAATTTTGTCGATCTCATCGATATACACGATGCCAATTTGTGCCTTTTCAACATCATAGTCGCACTTCTGCAACAATTTCTGAATAATATTTTCAACGTCTTCGCCCACATAACCAGCTTCGGTCAACGTGGTAGCATCAGCAATTGTGAATGGCACATCAAGCAAACGCGCCAGAGTTTCAGCCAATAATGTTTTTCCAGTGCCTGTCGGCCCGATCATCAGGATGTTGCTTTTACCCAATTCAACATCGCCGCTTCGACGATCGTAACCAAGCCGCTTGTAATGATTGTAAACTGCAACTGCTAATACTTTTTTGGCTTTGTCCTGCCCGATAACATACTCATCGAGTGTTTTCTTGATTTCTTCTGGAACTGGTAGTTTCTTGCGCCCTGATTCAGTCTCTTTTTCCTGAATTTCTTCACGAATTATATCGTTGCAGAGGTCAACGCATTCATCACAGACAAAGACTGAAGGACCCGCTATGAGCTTTCGCACCTCATGCTGGCTTTTGCCACAGAAAGAGCAATACAACAGTTTTCCGTTGTCATCACTCTTGTTAAAGCGATCATCTGACATGCACTTACTCCCGGACTCTACACGGCTCTGCGCGTAATCACCTTGTCTATCAATCCGTATGAGACCGCCTGCTCTGCATTCATGAAATTATCACGTTCCGTATCACGGGCAACCTCTGCCATCGTTTTACCGGTGTGAAATGCCATGATTTCATTCAGTTGCTGCCGCATCTTAAGAATCTCATTAGCTTGTATCTCAATATCCGAGGCCTGCCCCTGCGCCCCACCACTAGGCTGGTGAATCATCATACGCGAGTTTGGAAGCGCAAAACGCTTACCGTTTGCACCACCAGTCAACAGGAAGGCGCCCATGCTGGCGGCCTGTCCAATACACATTGTACTGACATCAGGTTTGATGAATTGCATCGTGTCATAGATTGACAAACCTGCAGTTACAGCTCCGCCCGGTGAGTTAATATACAAATGGATGTCCTTGTCGGGATTCTCGGATTCTAGAAACAATAGCTGTGCAACCACTAGATTGGCCATGTGATCTTCGACCGGGCCCACCAGAAAAATTACCCGCTCTTTGAGAAGGCGAGAATAGATGTCATATGCCCGCTCCCCTCTAGCCGTTTGCTCAACGACCATAGGGACCAGGTTGGATTCAATCAGTGACAACATCGATTCACTGCTAATACTTTCGGATCTTCTCATTGGCGAACATGTCTCTTGCGTGTTTAGTCTGCAGAGCCTTCTGATGTTTCATCGGCCGACTCTGCTGCTTTTTTTGAAGACTTCTTCTTCGAAGCTTTCTTTTCCTTGTCTGCGCTCTCTTCGCCGTCAGCACCAGGTGCTTTAGGGCGCGTCAGCTCTTCATAACTGACTGTACGCTCAGTCAGCGCCGCCTGTTCAAAAATCACTTCAAATACCTGATCTTCGAGTACAGCGGACTCAACTGCGTCCAATTGGTCCTTATTGCTGTAGTACCAGCTGATGACTTCTGCAGGAGACTCATAAGTCGCTGCGATATCTTCAATAGCCTCACGCACTTTAGCGGCTTCAGCGCGCATTCCGCGCTGCTTGATGACCTCACCCAGTATCAGCCCAAGTTTTACACGCTTCTCGGCTTGTTCGCGAAACAATTCATCTGGCAGCATTGACGGATCAAGGTTTTTCGCGCCGGCACCAAACTGCTGGAGTGCTTGTTGTCTCAGCACGTTAACTTCAGCTGCGACTAAGGCCTTGGGCAAGTCAAGCTGATTTTGCTCGAGCAATTTTTCCATCACGGAAGTTTTCAGACGATTTTTACTAGCCTTACGCAGTTCGCGCTCCATATTACTCGCGACTTCTTTTCGAAAACCGTCAAGGCCGCCCTCGGCTACCCCAAAAGCAGCAAAAAATTCATCATTCAATTGTGGCAGAACAGTTGCAGACACTTTGCTTACCGCAACTTTAAAAACAACAGCTTTTCCAGCAACGTCTTTGTTGCGATAGTCATCTGGAAAATTCAGTTCGAGAGTTACTTCATCGCCAGCTTTTGATTTCAACAATCCTTTCTCAAACCCGGGAATCATACGATCGGAACCGAGCACCAGATTGGTTCCTTTACCCGAGCCGCCCGGAAACTCTTCTCCATCAATAGTGCCGGTGAAATCGAGGCTGACTAGGTCACCGTTTTTTGCCTGTCTTTTTACTTCTTCCCAGGTTTGGCGTTGCTGACGGAGATTTTCGATCATGGTATCGATATCTTTATCAGTAACATCTGCGATCAGCTTTTCAGCTTTCACCGCAGCAAAGTCAGCCAGGCTAACCTCTGGGTAAACTTCGAATGTCGCAACAAATTCCAGATCCCTGCCTTCATCAAGTGATTTGGGCTCAATCCTCGGCTGTCCAGCCGGCTTGATCTTCTGCTCGTTTACCGCGGCATAATAAGCCCGGCTCATCACCTCACCCAACACTTCCTGGCGGACGCCTTTGCCAAACCGGCTTTTGATAACGCCGGGAGGAATTTTACCTTTACGAAAGCCATTGATGCGGACACTTCTGGCCGCCTCGGCCAGGCGCGCTGCAACAGCATTTTCTATTTCTGCGGCAGGTACGCCTATTGTCATACGACGCTCTAATCCAGTGGTGGTTTCAATCGAAACTTGCATGAAAATTCCTCGCAGACCGTCATGCCCTTGGCGCACGGTCGGTATCAACGGTTGTTATAAGTCAGCTTGAATAATTTCCACCAACTATATCAATGACTTAAGTGGAAATCGGGGTATTTTTAAAGGCGCGATTGTCCCATATCACCTATCTTTATTCAATAATAATTACAGACTGGCAAAATCAGAGCAATTTGCGCCAGCGCAGTTTTTTGTTAGCTTGAGGGATACTATTATGGAAAACCATGGTCTACTACAGCTGTATAGACGACAAAAAATTCACACGAAACCGGAGAGTTTGCAATGCATGATTACAACTCCCAACACCATCGCCTTACTGACACCCCAAAAGAAGAGTTCAAGAGCTCCGATAGAGTATTCAGTCGCGCCGATCTCTGGTATTTCCACACCAGGGAAGGTAAGGACGTCGGGCCCTTCAGGTACCGTGATGAAGCTGAATTGATGCTGACCAAATTTGTTCAGGAGTTACAGCAGATTCAACAGGATGCAATGGTGAGCGTAAAACCTCATTTTCGCATCAGCGCAGTACTGGGTCGCAGGCAACAGAACTGAAGGCAAGCGACTTTCTGGCAACACTCATGATGTCTGGCGCAGAGCGGTTGATCAATAACTGCCCCCGCCATCGGAGACTGTGACGAGTGCAGAAATTCATTAAATCAGGCGTAAGTAGGTCTATGGCACTATTCGATCCCGCTGACCACTCATGCACCGGCATTGTTACGCCCGGGACAGGAGACGTTTTTCGGCTATAACTTAAAATCAATTCCTGGGCCGCACCTGCACTACCCTGCATCAACGATTGCCTCGCAACTTCTGCCATCAACGAACAGAACCAAGGATCATCGGCCTGCCCTCTATCTGCATAACGGAGCTGTTCACGCCAACCTGACAAATATTCAATTTCATCGTTTCCCATACTGCGCGCACGTGTTGATAACAGCAATCGAGTGGTTGTCGTCGCAATCCCTCTGAGCCAAGGCATCTCTGGCAGTCCAGACCGCAGGCGTAAGGGTGATATCAAGTTAATCAACCTGATTTTCGGCTTTAAACAGCGGGCTATTTCCAGTGCCAGCACGCTGCCGGCTCCCCTGCGGCGGAGATTGAGTCGCGTGCCGTGGATAGCGCGGCAATTTCATCCCTAAATCGAGCGGACATACTGCTACCTTATTGATCTTTCTAGACCCGGATGGTATGTGGGAATTATTCCCACCTTAATCGCCTCGCCTGCTTACTCCTGAAATAGTTGTGGGATAAATTCCCACCCATGGCTATACTTTTGGGCATGAATTCTCAAAATCTTCAGAATAATCCTGGCGACGCATCGGAAGCACTGATTACGGCTGTCCGGAAAATTCTGCGCCCTATTGTCCGACTGATGTTACATTTTCAAGTCTCGTATCCTTATCTGATTAGCCTGCTCAAATCCGTTTATGTCGAGGTGGCAGATCAAGAATTCGCACTGGATGACCGACGTCAATCCGACAGTCGGATTACATTGCTGACAGGAGTTCACCGCAAAGACGTTAAGAGATTACGGGCCGAAGAGTTAGAAGCTGTTCTTGCTCCCCGGACAGTTTCTATTGGAGCCCAATGCATTGCTCACTGGCTTGGCATGGAGCGGTTCCGCAGCCCTGATCACACGCCTCTCCCCTTGCCGTTGAAAACCCCGTCAACCTCACACGGGCAGGTATGCTTTGATGATCTTGTTGAGTCTGTGTGCCGACAGGACATCAGACCGCGGGTGATACTGGATGAGTGGATCAGACTAGGCATCGCTCACTTGGATGAACTCGACAGGGTCGTACTCAACACCGGCGCATTTACGCTTGACAAAGGTGTTGATGAAAAACTGTTCTTCTTTGGAAAAAATATTCAGGATCATCTGAGTGCAGGCATCCATAACATCATAGGCAAAAAGCCTGCGTTTTTTGATCGCAGTGTTTATTACAACAGACTCAGCCAAGCCTCACTGGATGAACTGCAGGATCTTGCGGCGCAACTTGGCATGGCGTCCCTGATAGAGATGAATCAGCGCGCCTTGAGTCTGCAACAAAGCGATGCAGGCGACAATCAGGCGCTTTACCGTATGAAATTTGGTTTATTCCACTATAACGACCGACAGGAAAAAACGTCAGCTCATCCGACAACCGACACCGGTACAGGAAGAACAGATGCAGACCCGGGGTCAATTCATGGATGAAACCGTTTTAGTATTGCGGCGTTACCCGACAGCCATGATCATGATCATGGTCTTGTTTTTTGGCAGTCTGCTGATAGCCGCGAACAGCATTGGTACCATGTTGCAAAATAGTAGCATCATCAATGGCGGCGGTGGTGATGACAAAGGCAGTGGGATAGGTGGGACGGGAAAGGCCGGCTTGCCTGGCGACAGTGGTTTTGGCGGAACAGGAGGTCCCTCTCCATTTATCGGCGACGCTGGACTTGGAAACGAGAACAACAGCCAGGATGAAGCACCGTCATCAAGCGACTTCGCACAAGATTGGCCCTCGCCCTGGCTTACCCGTGAACAGGAAACTGCAGCAATTCCTACAGATATAGTGCCTTTGATCGAGTTGCGTCAGAACCCTCCCCAAGATCCGTTTCGTAACAGTGAACTGCTGTCGCGAAGTGAGCCGGACGCCCTGCGCATGTTGGATCCGAATGACACAACGCCATCACTTTACCTGCGCCAGTTGATTGAACTTGCTGATTCAGAGGATTTGTCAACCGAAACACCAAAACTGGAGATAAGCCTGCAGATTCCGGAGATTCCGGCGCCAAAACCGCTCTCCTTGCCTCTTTTTCAACAACAAGCGGAGCCAACAACAGATTAACTGGCGACAAACAGGGCCTAACAATTACCCGAGATACTGATCGAAACTTCACCGCCTGATCCTCGACAAAATAGTGGGCGTGCCCAACGGACTGAATTACCTCCTTTTCAACGATTACGCCCGGCCATGGGCCGTGCCACTGTCGCCCCGCAGACCACAACCCATGAGGATCTGATGGCTGCCCAATGACGGTGCTGATGCGCAAACTGCACGCCTACCGCTCTATCTGCACTATCTGCAGTGGAACCTGCAACCAGATAAAGCACCAGACTCCAAGCAGGTGAAACAGACCATGAAAGATATGGGATGAGTCCATGTGTATCGCCACTGTATGCAGAAGCCGCTTCTCTGAAGTCATACTTCAAGCCAACCTGTAAAACGTCAGACACAGAGCCACTGGCACCCAAGGACAGATTCACAGAATCATTCAACCGCTCGTAAACTGGCGAACGGTGGCGATAGCGATAACCGACGGAGGCAAACATGTTGAAAGGACCTGACGGGAGATAAGCATCCAGTTGCGCACCTGCATCAGGTCGGCCGGTCCCCAGCCCACTTCGTTCGTCTGCCAACGGCAGTTTCAGGTCAACTGCAATGTCAAAAAATGGCAAATTTTCTGCAAATACAGGCAACTCGTAAGTTGCACTTACCGTAGCGTCACCGATGCCCCGTTCAGAAACCGTTGCAGAGTTGCGCCCACCAACATTTTGCGCATGCAAGGCTCCTCCCGATGTCATGCTGAGCGTGACCACGGTTACTGCATGGGCAAAATGCCGCAGAAAACTCGTCAGCTTGGTTTCAAATCCAGTGAGGCGGAATTGATGCAGTAACGCAATCCGGTTGGCGGCGGGCCATCATTAAACACATGCCCAAGGTGCGCCTCGCACTGGGCGCAGACTACCTCAGTTCTGATCATTCCATGCGCAGTGTCGATGCGCTGCTTCAACGAAGTCTCAGACAGCGGTGTATAGTAACTGGGCCAGCCTGAACCCGAATCGTACTTGGTAGATGAATCAAACAAGGCACTGTCACAAACCACACAGTGATAAACGCCTGGCGTTTTACAATCCCAATATTTGCCTGTGAACGCAGGCTCAGTTCCACATTCACACACAATACGGTAAGTTTGCGGATCGAGTTTTTCACGCAAACTCTCTTTGATTTCATTCACCTGCTTAGTCATAACTCACCATATCCTCGCTCGTCATCCGGATGCAATGCCCTGGGGCTTTGTATGCAGGGCACTCCACTATCATTTTTCCTCCGGCAGTTTACAATAACCGCCCTCTGCGCACATCCCGGAATCAGCACCATGAAAAAAATCAGGCAGTCGGACAAACTGGCAAAAGTCTGTTACGACATTCGCGGCCCAGTACTCGAAGAAGCCAAGCGGTTAGAAGAGGAAGGTAACCGGATTCTCAAATTGAATATTGGCAATCCTGCCGCCTTTGGTTTTGAGGCGCCTGAAGAAATCATTCAGGATGTGATACGCAATTTATCCAATGCACAGGGCTACAGCGACTCCAAGGGTTTGTTCTCTGCGCGCAAAGCCATTATGCAAGAGTGCCAGCAACTGGGTATCGATGGCGTTGATATTGATGACATCTACCTGGGCAACGGAGTCAGCGAACTGATCGTAATGGCGATGCAGGCACTGCTGAACAATAATGATGAGGTGCTGGTTCCAGCCCCCGACTACCCGTTGTGGACTGCTGCAGTTAGCCTTGGTGGCGGTACACCAGTTCACTATATCTGTGATGAAGCATCAGACTGGTTTCCGGATATCAAAGACATTGAAAAGAAAATTACACTTAAGACGCGCGCTATAGTCATCATCAATCCCAACAACCCGACAGGGGCTGTTTACAGTCAGGATATGCTTCTCGATGTGATTCGTGTGGCGAGAAAACACGGATTGATTATTTTTGCTGATGAAATCTACAGCAAGATTCTATACGACGGTGCAGTACACACACCGATAGCTTCGTTGTGCGATGACTTACTGATTGTCACTTTTAACGGTCTATCCAAGTCTTATCGCCTAGCAGGTTTTCGTTCAGGCTGGATGATTTTGAGTGGCGCAAAGGAGAAAGCCAGCAATTACATTGAAGGACTCGAAATCCTGTCCAACATGCGATTGTGTGCCAATGTACCTGCGCAGTTTGCAGTGCAGACTGCGCTTGGCGGCTATCAGAGTATCAACGAGTTGATTCTGCCCGGTGGCCGTTTGCGTGAGCAGCGCGATGTGGCGTGGAACATGTTAACCCAGATCCCGGGCGTGACCTGTGTAAAACCTAAAGGTGCAATTTACATGTTCCCCAAATTCGACCCACAGATGTATCCGATCGCTGATGATCAGCGCTTTATCCAGGATCTGTTGGAGCGTGAAAAGATACTGTTGGTGCAAGGCAGTGCATTTAACATCAATGACACACAGCATGTGCGTGTTGTGTTTTTGCCCACTATCGATGTTTTGCATCAGGCTATCGGCAAAATTGAGCGCTTCCTCGGTAAGTGGGCTCAGACCTACTAGACATTTTATAGGGGAACAACGGCGGGAAGAGGCGCAGGGCACTCAATGGTGCAGATGGGAATTTTTTAAGCCTTGTACACAAATCCTACCGCATTTAACCAGACTGACAATTGAGGACTGAAGCCCGCCGCATCAACCTGTGCTGCGCTGAACTCCCTGCGTGAGCTCAGACCAGCACGAATACTGTCAAAGACCTCTGCTCCGGCGCCAGGATCCGAACTCAAAGACGAGACCTGGTAAGCCTCTTTAAAGCGACGGCTTAACGCCTTCGGTGAAAAAGACTTGCTGACTATAGCGGCAAACATTTGCTGATCGGATCCTTTGCCGACCACCAAACTAGCAGAATCTCCCTCATAACGCTGATCATGCACACGCTTTGCACCCGCTGAGTGTATGGGTATTTTGAATTTTTCAAGCGCAAAGTGTTTTATCAGTGCGGCAGCAACCGCTTTAGTCGAGGCCAGTTTTGCTTCAACGCTGTAGCCGGCAATATGCGGAGTACCAATAAACGCCCTTTGCAACAACTGAGGAGAAGGCTTGGGCTCATTCTCCCAGACATCCAGGATGACGCGCTGCTGTGGACACTGCTTAAGATGTGCAAGCAGTGCTTTGTTATCAATAACTTCACCGCGGCCTGCATTCAAAATGATCGCTGCAGGATTAATTTTTTTCAGTCGATGCTCATCAAGCATGTGGTATGTCGGATAACTGCCCCGATCTGTTAGTGGTGTATGCAGGCAAATGACATCCGCCTGTAGGGCCGTATTCAATTCAACATAGTTAACCCCGGCCATAATCTGTTGAAACGGGTCACACGCAACACAAGATATCCCCAATGCGGTCAGCTTGGCTAAAAGCGCAGAGCCAACATGGCCCACTCCAATGACAGCAACAGTCAACTTCCACAAAGGCAGATTTTCTTCCAGCATCAGTTCCGCGAGCGATGCAATTACGTACTCTGCCACTGCATTGGCATTGGCGCCGGCGGCATCAGCAACAGCAATGCCACTGGCAGCCAGCCATGGCAGATCCAGATGATCGGTACCACTGGTTGCTGTTGCCACAAAACCAACCGACGATCCTTTCAACAAGCGCTCATCCACACGGGTAATTGATCTGACCAGCAATGCATCCGCGTCCACCAGATCTGCAGCACAAATGGTGCGGCCGGGTTTAAGCACCCAATCGATGCCATTTGGCAACTCTGTGGTCAACGCCATAATATTTTCGTCTGCGACTATTTTCATGAAATTAGTGATGCTCTTCTCGCACTGATCGACTCAAGCTGCGTTAAAAAACGTTGGAGGTGTGTTGGTAGGATGTCCATATCGTGTAGTAGTGACTCAAAGGCAGTGACAAGAGGCGGCCGGGGCATCAGATCTTGCACATTGATGGCCGCGAAGCTCTCTTGTTCGGGAACCTGTTGAACAATAGTGGCGAGTTTACGACTTAAGAACGCCAACTGCTGATGCTTTTGCAACAAATCCGCACAGCGTGCCGCACCGCGCATGGCAAGCAGGGGCACTTGGTCTATCCGTGCAAACACACAGTCAATATCTGCGTATTGCTGCAACAATGCCCGGGCAGCGACAGGGCCGATCCCCGGTACACCCGGTATACAATCAACACAGTCTCCGGTTAACCCGATGTAACAAGGAAACTGCTCAGGCCAGATACCGGTGTGATTAAAAACGTCTTGGCGATTCTTGTGAATACCCGCGTAAAAGTCCCATAAACGATCTTCCGGACGACTCAAGAGCTGAGATAAATCTTTGTCCCTGCTGACGATCACCACACTGCCTGCATCTGCTGGCTTCCATTGGCGCCACTGCAGACTCAAGGTACCGATGATATCGTCTGCTTCATACTCCTGACTGGCAAAGGCAGACACACCCAGTGAGTCGCACAGTTCAATACAGGCCTGCAACTGGCGCGCCAGGTTCTCATCCGGTAAAACCCTGTTTGACTTATAGGCCGCATACAATCGGTGACGAAATCCAGATTGAAGGCTTTCATCAAAGGCGACTGCAATTGGCGCCGCCTGACGCATCTGCGTAGTTTGCAAAAATCTGAGCATAAAGCGCACAAAACCAACAAATGCGCTTCG
>CALQJO020000040.1 GCA_943330915.2 Rhodoferax sp. OV413
GCATCGTTGACTCCATGCCGTTCCAGAACTGGGTGATGCTGGCCGCAAAACTGTCAGCGCTGACACTGGTGATTGTTGCCATGATGCTGTCGGCGATGCTGGCGGGCATCGGCGTGCACCTGTCGCGCGGTTACTACGATATAGATGTGCTGCACTATCTGGCCGGCCTGCTGTTCTTTTTCCAGTTCCCGATTTACCTGATGATGGTGCTGGCGATTTTTGCGTTTGTGCTCACGCGTAACAAATTTTTTGCCATGGCGCTGATGGTGATTTACGTCATGTTCCTGATGGCAGCGCCTCAGGTTGGACTTGAGCACGCGCTGTACCGGATGCGCATGCCGTTTCCGGCCTACTCGGCCTTCACCGGTTACAGCCACAATCTGGAGCCAATTCTTTGGCAGACCTTGTACTGGGGATTGTTTGGTTGCCTGTTGTTGCTGATTGTGCAGCTGCTGTGGCCGCGTGGCAGCGAGGATGACTGGCGCAACCGATTAAGTGTTGCCCGTCAGCGCCTGACGCGCCCGATGGTGGCCTCACTTGCCGTGGTCAGTGCTTTGTTTGTGATCACCGGAGGCTGGATTTATTACAACACCAATGTGCTGAACGATTACAGCACCTTCCGTGATCGTGAACGCATGCAGGCCGACTACGAAATACGCTACAAGCAATACGCTGACCTCATACAACCAGCGATTACCAGTGTGTATGCCGAGGTGGATATTTACCCGGATACCCGTGACGTGATGATCAAGGGCCGTTACTCGCTCACCAACCGCTCCAGCGAAGCAATCAGCGAGATACACATCAGCCTGATGCCGGAGCTGGACCTGCAGATGCTGGACATACCGGGCGCGTCGCTGACACACGTCGAGGAATCCCTGGGCTATCGCATTTATGAACTCAGAACGCCACTGGCAGCCGGGGCAGACCTGACCATGGACTTTGATGTGGCATGGACAACGCCGGGCTTTGCCAACAACGGTCATGGCGGTGAAATCACCTCCAATGGCACGTTTTTTAACAACGGTGCCGCGTTTCCGCAGATTGGCTACCAGCCTTCGCAGCAATTGCAAGATAACAACAGACGCCGACGTTTTGATCTGCCGCCCGTGCAGCGTGCCGCCAGTATTGATGACCCCGAGGCATTGATGAAAAGCGGGCTGGGCGGTAGCGGCCGTGTCAACTTTGAAACCATTGTCTCGACTGCCACCGGGCAGACTGCCCTGGCTCCCGGTTATCTGATCCGCGACTGGCAGGAGAATGGTCGGCATTATTTCCATTACCGTATGGATAGCCCGATCTGGAATTTTTACTCCTTTATGTCCGCTGAGTATGAGGTAAAAAAAGACACCTGGACCAGTCCGACTGGCGATGAAGTGGCTATCGAGGTCTACTATGTGCATGACTACAATATCGATACCATGATCCGCTCCACTAAAAATTCTCTGGATTATTTCACGGAGAACTTCTCGCCTTATCAGTACCGGCAATTCCGCATCCTGGAATTCCCGCGATTTCAGGGCACGTTTGCACAGGCGTTTCCCAACACCATTCCGTTCTCTGAAGCCATCGGTTTTATTGCCGATTTGCGCGACACGCGCGAAATTGATTACGTGTTTTACGTCACCGCACATGAGCTGGCACACCAGTGGTGGGGGCATCAGGTGATTGGTGCTGACGTGCAGGGTTCTACCATGATTGTGGAGTCGTTGGCGCAGTATTCGGCCTTGATGGCAATGGAGCGCGAGTACGGGCCTGAGCAGATGCAACGTTTCCTGGCCTTTGAGCTGGATCGTTATCTGCAAGGCCGGGGCGGTGAGGCGATTGAAGAACTGCCTCTGTATCTGGTGGAAAACCAGGCCTATATTCATTACCGCAAAGGCAGTCTGGCGCTCTATGCCATCAAAGACTATATCGGTGAGGAAAACATGAACCGGGCACTGGCCGATTTTCTGGATAAATTTGCCTTTGGTGAAGCGCCCTACCCCACCACCCGCGATCTGATCAGCAGTATTCGTGCACACACACCGGCCGAATTTCAACATGTCATCACCGATATGCTGGAACGCATTGTGTTGTTTGACTTGCGGGTCACTGATTCGCAGCTCATAACACTGGCCGATGGTCGTTACGAAGTGACGCTGCAGATCAGCGCAGATAAATTTGAAGCCAGCGGCGGCGGTGTCGAAAGCGCGGTCAACATCGCTGACTGGGTAGATGTCGGTGTGTTCGGCGCGGAAGATCCGCTCACCGGTGTACCCACGCCGTTGTATTTACAAAAACATCTGATCAACAGCAATGAGCAACAAATTGTGGTCACCGTCGACAGCGAACCGGTCAGCGTCGGGATAGATCCGCTGAATAAACTGATCGACCGCAATCCGTCCGATAATGTGATACCGGCACAGTAAACCTTGATTGCTCTTTCACCATCGGCATGTATGCAATGGTGAAAGAGCTTATCGGGTTGGTGTGAGTAGCGGACGCTGATCGTTTATGATCAAATCCGACATGCGTTCCAACAACAACAAACAGGACTAAACTATGAGCTTCTTAAGAAAGGCATTTATGATGGTATTGATGAGTGTGATCGGCAGTGTCGCTCAGGCACAAGCACCTGCAAACTTTATCCTGACCGTTGACGGTTTTGCTGACGGCGCAGATATCCCCGTGCGATTCAGCCAGGCCGCTGAAGGCGCTGCACCAGGGGGTGGCACATCGCCGGCATTAAACTGGGTCAACGTGCCAGAAGGTACCCAGAGTTTTGTTATCAATATGGAAGATCTGGATTTTGCGCCCAACCGTGGCACCAAAACTCAAGTGCACTGGGTGGTCTGGAATATCCCCGGTGACGCGACCGGACTGACAGAGGGCCAGCCCGCCGGTGACCAGCTGCCCAATGGCGCCTCACAGGTCAGTGCCACCGGGCGTGTCTACCGTGGCCCGGGCGCGCCTGCCACACGTCCCAAGCATCACTACATGTTCGAGGTCTATGCATTGGACACCGTGATCAATGTGACCGCCACCGATGATCCGATTGCCACACGCGATGCGGTATTGGCAGCAATGGAAGGCCACGTGCTGGGCAAGTCAGTCTATCTGGGTCGCTTTCACCGGCCCCAGTAATCAGACGTCGCAGATCGCTATTGCCTGCGCCAATGAGGCGATGCGGGAATCGGGGACGGAGGGCGCTAGCGCTCCGTCCCCGATTCCCGCAGTTGGGGACGGAGCGCTTACGCCCTCCGTCCCCTGAGCGCCTTCCGTCCCTGGTCTTCGCGGTATAAACTCCTGCGCCACATACCCATTAAATCCTGTCGCCACAATCGCGCGCATGATGGCCGGGTAATACAACTCCTGCGTGTCATCAATTTCATTGCGGCCAGGCACACCTGCCGTGTGGTAGTGACCAAACCATTGATGGTGGTCGCGGATGGTGCGAATCACATCACCTTCCTGCACCTGCATGTGATAGATGTCATACAGCAGTTTAAAATTGGGTGACCCGATACGTTGGCAAAGCTCTATGCCCCAGGCTGAGCTGTCACACATATAATCCGGGTGATCGATTTTGCTGTTGAACAGCTCCATCTGAATGACAATATTGTTGCGCTCGGCCAGACTCATGATCTGTTTAAGCCCATCAGCGCAGTGTTGCAGACCGGTCTCATCATCCATGCCGTTGCGGTTGCCGCTGAAACAAATCAGATTTTTATAACCGGCCTGTGCCATCAACGCGATATGATTTTCATAATTGTTGATCAGGGTGCTGTGATAGTCGGTATTGTTCCAGCCTTCAGTCAGGCTGATCTCCGCACCATTGCACATGGAACAATCAATGCCGTGATCTTTGAGAATCTGCCATTGCTGTGGCCCGATCAGATCAATGGCGGCAAAACCGATGTCGTTGACCACGGTGCACAGTTCTTCCAGTGACAAAAACCCGTAGGTCCACTGCGCCACCGAGTGTTTGATATTGCCGCGATTCTGAAAGCGGGCTGCGGACAATTCAGCCGCGCGAGTGCCGGGTGCCACACTAACACCGGCCGCTGCCAGCATCGACGCTTGCGCGGCTTTACGCAGCCATTCACGACGACTAAGAAGCGATCTCATGATTCTACTCCTGCTGCACCGCGCTGCGATGGCGCGGGCTCACGCTGAAAGGTCAGTGCAAAAAACACCAGTATCACAGCGGCCAGCGCCGCCGGCATCATCCAGAAACTGAAGGCCCCCTGCAACCAGCCGGCTTGGGTAGAACCATCCAGCGCCATGCTGTCGCCCCACCAGCCAAGAATGTAGTTACCCACCAACATGCCCGCACCGTAAGTCAGCAAGGCAAACAGACCCTGAGCACTGGCGCGGATCGCGACCGGTGCCTTGCGGTCTACATAAAGCTGGCCGGTCACAAAAAAGAAGTCATAACAGATGCCATGCAGGGCAATACCAAATATCAGCAAGGCCACCGACTCCGGGAAACTTGCAAACACCAGGTACCGCAGCGCCCAGGCCGCCATCGCCACCATCAGCATCCACTTCACCCCAAAGCGCACAATAAAAAACGGCACCAACAGCATAAACAACACTTCGCTCATCTGGCCGATGGCCATAAACGAAGCCGATTGATTGCCAAACGCCATCGCCGCCACAAAATCATTGGTGCGTGCGTAATAAAACGCTAACGGAATGCTGATCAGAAAACTGCTGAGTGCAAAAATAAAAAAATTACGCTCTTTCATCAGCATCAACGCATCCATTCCCAGCGCTTTGCTCACACTAAAAGGCTCGCCTCTGGCCTTGGGTGGCGTGGCTGGCAAGGTCAGACTGTACAGACCGTAGACCAGCGAGAGGATGGCGGCCATTTTTAACGGGATGTTGGTGATCTGCGCGTTATCCGCACCCGTCAGTGCCTGCAGCAAGGGGATGTTCACAAACCCCAGCACCGTCTGCGCCACAATAAAACCGGACAAGATCCAGCCCACCGTACCCCAGACACGAATGGCCGGAAACTGTTGATCAGCGTTATCGATATTGGAAAAGGCAATCGTATTGGCGAGCGCCAGCGTGGGCATGTACAACATAAAATAAACAAACATCACCCAGATAAACACACCGGGATCCGTAACGCCTGCGGCATACCAGAGCACCGCGGCACCGGCTATCTGACAGAACGCGTTGAGGCGTTCAGCATTCACAAACCGGTCTGCCAGCAATCCCACAAACAATGGCGCCAGCAGGGCAGCCCAGTTATGTGTTGCATAGGCCTGACCAATGATGGTGTTGATGCCTTGTTCGTTTTGAAAGACTTGCAGAAGGTAGCTGCCGAGGGTGACAAAAAATGCGCCCCAGACAAAAAACTGCAGGAACATCATCAGGCTAAGACGAGGTATCAGATAGCGGTGGGTATTCATCAAGCATTTCCCCGGGGAAGATTGTTTATTTTTGTTTTTGATCAGGCTTGTTTTGCGGGCGGCCTCTGTATCGCACTACAATGCTATCGACTCTAATAAATAAACTGGAAATATGGAATTGTTATTTCTGTTAACAAGGCTCTTTGATATAACACGTGTATGAAAAAAATCAGACTGGGAATGATCGGCGGCGGACAGGGTTCTTTTATCGGAGCCATACATCGTCGCGCCGCAGCGCTGGACGGACACTACGAACTGGTCTGCGGCGCATTCAGCAGTGATCCGGCCAATTCACGCCATACAGGCGAACAGCTTAATCTGGCACCGCAACGGGTTTACGATTCTTATACCGAGATGCTCATCACTGAAGCCTCCTTGCCGGCGAGCGAACGCATGCAGGCTGTCGCGATTGTCACGCCCAACCACCTGCATGCCGCACCAGTGATACTGTCCTTGCAGCACGGTTTTCATGTCATTGTCGACAAACCCCTGGCGTTGACCCTGGAGCAGGCGAAACAGATCGCCCTGGCACTGCAACAATCCACCTGCAAACTGGCACTCACGCACACCTATGCCGGTTACCCGATGATCAAAGAGGCACGCCACCGTGTTGCCAGCGGGCAGTTCGGCAAGATCCGAAAAATTCTGGTGGAGTATCCACAAGGCTGGCTGAGCACCGCGCTGGAAAACAACCATCACAAACAAGCTTCCTGGCGCACTGACCCGGGCCAAGCGGGCGCAGGAGCCGTGGGTGATATTGGCACCCATGCAGCGCATCTGGCGGAGTATGTCAGTGGCCTGAAGATCACCGAGGTGTGTGCCGAGTTAAATGCCATGGTTCCTGGCCGGCAACTGGATGACGATGCCAGCGCCCTGCTGCACTTTGAACACGGCGCCAGCGGCATGTTGATTGCCACGCAGGTTGCTGCAGGTGAGGAAAACAATGTCAGCCTGCGCATCTATGGCGAACTGGGCGGGCTGGAGTGGTCACATCAGGACAACAACCTGTTACGGGTAAAAATGAGCGGGCAGCCCGAGCAGATTTATCGCAGCGGGGCGGCCGGCCTGTGCACGGCGGCCAATCTGGCGACACGTTTGCCGGCCGGGCATCCGGAAGGTTTTATTGAAGCGTTTGCCAATATTTACAGCGCTTTTGCCCTGGATGTAAGCGGCAATGGCAACACTGATCAGGATTATCCATCGATTCAGCAAGGCCTGCGCGGCATGGCGTTTATCGAGACCATGATGCGCTCGGCAGCCAGCACCCAGAAGTGGACCACCTTTGAGGTTTAAGCGTTTATGACACCCGCACCAAAAACCACCCCCAAAACCATCAAAGGCCCCGGTATTTTTCTGGCGCAGTTTGCCGATGACAAAGCGCCGTTTAACACCATTGACAGCATTTGCGAGTGGGCCGCCTCGCTGGGTTATAAAGGCATACAAATCCCGACCTGGGACAAGCGTCTGATTGATCTGCAGCGGCTGGCCGAGAGCAAAACCTATGCAGACGAATACAAGGGTCGCATCAACGCATACGGGCTGCAGATCACTGAACTGAGCACACATCTGCAAGGCCAGCTGGTCGCTGTGCATCCCGCCTATAACGACATGTTTGATGGGTTTGCGCCCGAACAGCTGCGTGGCAATCCCGCAGCTCGCACCGAATGGGCGGTTGATCAGGTAAAAATGGCTGCCAAAGCCAGCAGACATCTGGGGATCAATGTGCACGCCAGTTTCCCCGGCGCACTGATGTGGCATACCGTTTACCCATGGCCGCAGCGCCCGGCGGGGCTGGTGCAGCAGGGTTTTGCGGAACTGGCGCGGCGCTGGCTGCCCATCCTCAACGTGTTTGATGAACAGGGCGTGGATGTGTGTTACGAAATTCACCCCGGCGAAGACTTGCACGACGGTGTCAGTTACGAGCGTTTTCTGCAGGCCAGTGGCAATCACCCGCGTGCGCGCATCCTGTTTGACCCCAGCCATTTTGTATTGCAGCAACTGGATTACCTGCAGTTCATCGACATCTATCATGAAAAGATCGGTATGTTTCATGTCAAAGATGCAGAATTTAATCCCAATGGGCGCAGCGGCGTGTACGGTGGGTATCAGGACTGGATTGACCGCCCGGGTCGCTTCCGCTCGCTGGGTGATGGTCAGGTGGATTTTGTAGGTATCTTCAGCAAACTCTCGCAATACGGCTACGACGGATGGGCGGTGATGGAGTGGGAGTGCTGTATCAAACATCCAGAGCAGGGCGCTGCGGAAGGCGCACCCTTTATCAGCAGCCATATCATTCAGGTCACCGACAAAGCCTTTGATGATTTTGCCGGCCAACAGCCGGACGCGGCTCTTAATCGCAAAATTCTTGGCATTTAATTCGCACGGAGTGGGTAATCCCTATGATCAAACGACTGTTAATGGTGTCTCTGGTAACTGCACTGAGTAGTGCGGTATTTTTTTCGATCGTCCCTGAGTCGCAGCTCAACGCTCAGTCCGCTGAACATGCAGGCTCAGAAAACTGGATCACCTTGTTTGATGGCAGCTCAACAGATGAGTGGCGCCGATATAACCAAACAGATTTTCCAAACGAAGGCTGGCAGATTGAAGATAACACGCTGGTTTTCAGACCACGCGAAGATCGCCGGCCCGTGGGCGACATCATCACCAAGCGCGTCTTCCGCGATTTTGATCTGCAGCTGGAATGGATGGTTGAGCGCGGCAGCAACAGTGGCATTTTTTATCATGCGCTGGAACAACCGAATCAGGCGATTTATTGGTCAGCACTTGAAATGCAGGTGTTAGATGATGCCAATCACCCGGACAGTTTTTTAGGTGTTAACGGTAATCGCCAGGCCGGCACCTTGTATGACCTCATGCCCATCAGTCCAAAAACCGCCAAACCCTTTGGTGAATGGAATGAAGCGCGAATTGTTTCGCAGGGCCCGGTGGTGGAGCATTGGTTAAACGGTGAAATGGTGCTGCGTTATGAACGCTGGACGGTGGCGTGGTTTGAGATGCTGCGTAACAGCAAGTTCAAGGATCACAACGAATTCGGGGCAATGCAGCAGGGGCATATCGGTTTGCAGGATCATGGCGACGTGGTCAGATTCCGCAATATCCGCATCCGGGAATTGTAAGTTTCCCGGAGCGGCCACTGTTTTTTATACGTTGAGATTACGCATATACAGCGCGTTATCACGGCTGCTATCGATAGGCGTGGTGCCGGCAAACGCTTCCTGCTCGACGATGAAATGCTTCATACCCAAGCCTTTGGCAACGGGCAAAAGGGATGCGTAATCAATAAATCCACGGCCCAAGGTCGTGGATGCCGTCATGGAACCTGACGGCTGATCCGGCAATCTGTCCTTGACGTGAGACAGGGTAAAACGGCCCGGGTATTTACGTAGCCACACCAGCGGGTCTTGTCCGGCAGCCACCAACCAGTAAATATCCATCTCATATTCAACCAGCGCAGCATCGGTGTTCTGCATCATCACATCTTGCGGAATCTGGCCATCCATCTCAAAAAATGAATAATGGTGGTTGTGATACCCGAACTTCAGGCCAACATCGCGGCAGATTTCTCCACAGCGATTAAAGCGGTCGGCAAAACGGCGATATTCATCCAGCGATTCCTGCGGCCCTATCATCGGGCAGATCAGGTACTCCATACCGGCTTCGGCCGCCTGCGCAGCTTTCTGCTCAAAGTTCTCTTCGATGCTGCAATGGCTGGCCACCAGATCCATACCGAGGTCAGTCACAAACCGGCCAAATTCTGCAGGGGTTTTGCCCCAGAACATGCCCATCGGACCTTCGTAACTCTCGATCTGTTTATAACCAAACGAGGCTAACTGGGTGATCACCGCATCGGGCGCGGCCGGCAGCACTTCCCGCAGCGTGTAAAGCTGTATGCCAAACGGATTCGCAGCCTCGGCAGCCCGCGCCAAGGCGCTGAAACCTGCCAGTTGCGTGGCGCCTGCGAGCAGCCCGGCGGAGCGTAAAAAATGTCTTCTGTTCATTAAACATCCTCATCTAAGGTCGTTAGATAGACCAGGCGGTTTCGCCCTTAACATACGGGTAGTCACCATCAAAGCGACCTGGCACCGGCACCATTCTCAACACGCCGGTCTGCACCTGCTCAGTGGTGAAATAACTGAAAATCGTCAGCTGTTTCATCATAATAAAATAGTGCGCAGTGACACCGTGTGGCTCCTGGTATACCAACGCGGTTTGATTGAGCGCGTTCAAAAACTCCGCACGCTGCTCAGCCGGCAGATTCTCAAACGATTGGCCGTAACGCGCCAGCGTGTCGCTGCGGATGGCTGCCAGGCCATTATGGAATTCCTGCTGATCAAGGTCCTCGTAGGTGTTGTTGACCAGCCTAACGATCATGTCAGGAACACCCACATCTTTTGCGCCGGGCGTTGTGGTGCGTGGAAATATCGTCTCGGCAATTTCAGCCAGCAAAGCCTGATCACTGGCTGACAACTCCATGCCACGCACCGCACTGGCGCTGCTGCATGCGCTCATCAGCACCGGGCTGCCAATCATGGCGTAGCCGGTGACCGAGGCGATCATCTGCAAAAGTTCTCGTCTGTTCATGATTACAGATTTCCTCGTTTGAGTTCCTGCACCGCAAAATCGGCGGCGCGTGCGGTCAGTGCCATGTAGGTCAGTGAGGGATTCACACACGATGCCGAGGTCATGCAGGCGCCGTCTGTTACAAATACGTTCAGTGCATCCCATACCTGGTTATTGGCATTTAACACTGACGTGCGCGGATCACGCCCCATACGCGCAGTGCCCATTTCGTGGATACCCATGCCCGGCGCGTAGCCCACATCGCGGCCCTGCACGTCTTTGACTCCGGCGGCCTCCAGCATCTCTTCTGCATCAGCAACCATGTCGCGGCGCATGGCGTATTCGTTCTCTTGCATGGCGACATCAAACGACAGAATCGGCAATCCCCATTTGTCGGTTTTATCGCGGTTCAGATAAATACGGTTTTCGTGGTAAGGCAACATTTCGCCAAACGCGGTCATACCAATGGTCCAGTGACCAGGTTCGGTCAGTGTGTGCTTGAGGTCGGCGCCCACATTCATTTCCGCTATCGTGCGTGACCACCCGGTACGACTGGCAGCGCCCTGATAACCAAAACCACGCAGATAATCGCGTTTTTCATTGCCCAGATTGCGGAAGCGTGGCACGTAAAAACCATTGGGGCGACGACCATAGGTGTATTTGTCTTCATAACCTTCTACCCGTCCTGCCGCACCCAGCCGGAAGTGGTGATCCATGACATTGTGGCCGAGCTCGCCGCTGCTGCTGCCGAGGCCATCAGGCCATACATCGGTGGCGGAGTTCATCAGAATCCAGGTGGTGTTAAAGGTGGACGCGTTGAGGAAAATGATGCGCGCTTTGTACTCAATGACTTCATTGGTTTCAGCATCCACCATTTCCACACCGGTGGCTCGCTGCGTATCTTTGTCATACAACACACGCGTGACAATCGACCACGGACGCAGGGTCAGATTGCCGGTTGCCATGGCTGCCGGCAATGTGGCTGACTGCGTGCTGAAAAATGCGCCATACGAACAACCGCGCCAGCAGCGGTTACGATACTGGCATTGCACACGGTTCTGCTCAGGGCGAGACTCAGTGAGATTGGCGGTGCGGCCGATAAACAAGTGGCGATTGCCGTTGTAATGCGCCTTGATGCTTGCGGCCACGTCTTTTTCAACGATATTCAAGTCCATCGGCGGCAGGAAATTGCCATCGGGCAAAACGTCCAGACCTTCCATGGAGCCGCTGATACCGGCGAAGCCCTCGACGTAGTGATACCAGGATTCCAGATCCTCGTAACGGATGGGCCAGTCGATGGCAATGCCTTCGCGGGCGTTGGCTTCAAAATCCATGCGATTCCAACGGTAACTCTGTCGCCCCCACAACAGCGAGCGACCGCCGACCTGATAGGAGCGATACCAGTCAAAGCGCTTGATTTCTTCGTAAGGCGATTCGTTTTCATCTGTCCACGAACCGAAGGTGGATTCATTCAGCGGATAGTCACGGCGAAGTACCGGGTAGTTGGCCAACATCTCGCGGGTGGGGCGGTCGCGATGCGGAAACTCCCAGATTTCTTTGTTCTCGTTGACGTAGTCTTTGACATGCTCAAGGCTGCGGCCACGCTCCAGCATCAGCACTTTGAGGCCTTTTTCGGTCAGCTCTTTTGCGGCCCAGCCACCGCTGATTCCCGAGCCAACAACAATCGCATCGTATTCATTGTTTTCCATAAGGACCTGCTTGTTATTTTTTTATGAATGGGTCGAGCATAAACTCCTCAACTCTGTTCGTCTATGCCGATTGTGATATTGTGCGGACACAATTCCAACGAAGGGAGAACACCCATGATGCACTTGCTGTTGACCATTCTGCTGCTGGCGAGCGCCACATTTAATCTTGCTCATGCGCAAACACCGCAGGCCAACAAACCCAATTTTGTGGTGATCATGGCAGATGATCTTGGGTACGGAGATCTTGGGATTTACGGCTCTACCCTGATCAAGACCCCGCACCTCGATCGCATGGCGACTGAAGGCATGCGACTGGACAGTTTTTATGCCAGCGCCAACACCTGCACCCCTTCTCGTGGCGGACTGCTCACCGGGCGGTACCCTATCCGCCTGAATCTGGTCAACGATGTCGCCCGGCCGACCAATGACATTGGCTTGTCGCCGGATGAAATCACCATCGGCGAAGCATTGCAGGCACACGGCTACGCCACCGCCATGATTGGCAAGTGGCACCTCGGCCACCAGCCTGAGCGTTCACCCATTCACAACGGTTTTGACGAATTTTATGGCTTGCTGCACAGCAATGACATGCACCCGTTGGAACTGTATCGCGGTGAACAGGTCATCGAAGATCCCGTGGATCAATCAACATTGACGGCACGTTACACCGCAGAGGCAGTACGTTTTATTGAAGAAAATCAGCAGCAGCCGTTTTTCCTGTATATCCCGCACACCTTTCCGCACGCTCCACTGTATGTGTCGGAGCAGTTTGAGGGACAGTCCGATGCAGGCCTGTATGGCGACGTTGTTGAAGAGATGGACTGGAGCACCGGCGAAATTCTGGCCACCCTTGAGCGACTGGGTCTTGATGACAATACCCTGGTCATTTTCACCTCGGATAACGGCCCGTGGATGGAAGGCAGCGCCGGACATTTGCGTGACCGCAAAGGTGTCGCCTGGGATGGTGGGGCGCGCGTGCCGTTTATTGCACGCTGGCCCTCAGTCATTCCGGCAGGTCAGGCCAGCGACGAGCCGGTGATGAATATTGATCTGTTCCCGACACTGATGGCGCTTGCCGGTGCTGACTTGCCAACGGACCGGGTGATTGATGGCCAAAACATCATGCCCGTGCTGAGTGAAGGTGCAGCGTCACCCCATGAGGCATTGTTCCTGTTTCAGAATGACCGCATCGCGGGTGTGCGCAGTGGCGACTGGAAGCTGGTGCTGGAGTCAAATTACCTGAGCGCCATCACGCGTTTTGATCATCAGGGTTCGCAGTTTGGCACTGAGGGTCTGTTGTTTGATCTGGCGCTGGATCCTTCAGAGACCTACAGCTACGCGCGCGAGAACCCCGATGTGATGGCGCGTCTGCATCAGTATCTGGAGCAGGCTAAACAAAACCTCAACAGCACCGTGTTGGAAGCCGCATGGAATCGTCCGGCCGCCCGCGCTTTATGAAAGCAGTGTTTCTGGATACCGCCAGCATGGGGTCTGGCATCAATTTTTCCGGCATCCGTGAAAGTGTTGATGACCTGGTTCTTTATGAGTATTCCAGCACTGCAGACTGTATTGGGCGTTTAAACGGCGCACACATCGCCATCAGCAACAAGGTCGCGCTGGATGCGGCCACATTGCAGGCCTTACCGTTACTGAAACTGATCTGTGTGACTGCTACCGGCATGAACAACGTGGATCTGGTGGCAGCGCAAGCGTTGGGCATTGCCGTACGCAATGTCAGCGCCTACGGCACCGCCAGTGTTGCGCAGCACACGATGATGCTGATGCTGGCGCTGGCCAATCGATTGCCCCGATACCAGACTGATGTTCGCCAAGGCCAGTGGCAACAAAGTAGCAATTTTTGTCTGCAGCACCACACAACCCTGCAACTGGAAGGCAAACATCTGGTCATTGTCGGCCGCGGCGAACTCGGCACACGGGTCGCTCAACTGGCAGCGGCGTTTGGCATGCGCGTCAGTTTTTGCGCCCGACCGGGTTACGAAGCCAGCGATTCCCGCGCCGCGCTGGCAGAGCTGGCGCCTGAAGCCGATGTGCTCAGTCTGCATTGCCCACTGAACGAACACACCCGAGAATTGATCAGCCGCTCCTTGCTGCAACAGTTAAAACCCGGGTGTCTGCTGATCAATTGTGCCCGCGGTGGACTGGTTGACGATCAGGCTGCGCTGGACGCATTGATACGCGGCCAGCTGGGCGGATATGGCACCGATGTACTGCCACAAGAGCCACCCCGCGACGGACATCTGCTGCTGGATGCGCTGACCCTGCCACTGAATCTGATGGTCACGCCCCATAATGCCTGGATTACACCGGAGGCGCGGCAGGCCCTGATCGACAAAACGGTGCTCAATATCCGCCAGTTTCGCCAGCTAAGTTAATGGCGCTGATCATCCCCCTGAATTGATCTGAGACCTCTGACCCATGATGTATCTATCTTTGGCACTGAGCGGCTTTATTGCGGCAACCCTGTTCCCTGCCTCATCAGAGCTCTTGCTGGTGGGGCTATTCCAGCAGGGGTACACACCCTGGCTGTTATGGCTGGCCGCCACCACAGGCAATACGCTGGGATCCTGTGTGAACTGGGCAATAGGATGGGAGATTGGAAAATTTCAGCATAAACGCTGGTTTCCGGTGACACCCTTGCAACTGGAAAGCGCACAGGCGCAGTTTCATCGTTACGGCATCTGGAGCCTGCTCCTGGCGTGGCTACCCCTGGTTGGTGATCCGCTGACGCTGGTTGCCGGTGTGCTGCGTGTGCGCTTTGTGGTGTTCGTGGCGCTGGTAGCGACCGGCAAAAGTCTGCGCTACGCTGTGCTGATTTTTATGGCAGATCGCCTGCTGCAGGCTTAACGGGGCTGCAAATTCATGTCCAAATTTCTTATTGTTGACCTCAACATTTCACCGGAACAGTACCAACGTCACTATCAGGGCGCGGTCCGTCAAGTGATCTGCACCGCACGGGATGGCCGCAAAGTGCAGTTTCCGTCCGCCATTTTGCAACGCTTTGTCAGCCACACGGGCATTCACGGCAGTTTCCGGCTGCTGATTGATGACAACAACAAGCTGATTTCTGTTGATCGTCTCTGACAAAACACCCGCCGTGATGCAGATCATTGTTGTCACCAATTTGTCGTTGTAAGGTGTCAGCATAAAGCCCAACACCTCACTTCGGGAGCATCTGGCCATGTCACACGATTTATTCCAATTAAACCGACGACGTTTTCTGGCAGTTTCTGCCGTTATGCTGGGCAGCCTGTTTGTGCGTGGCAGACCTCTGCTGGCGGCGGCACCAGCCCACTTTACCCACGGCGTTGCCAGCGGCGACCCACTGCAGGATCGTGTCATTTTATGGACACGGGTATTGCCTGGTAGTGGCCAGCCTGAGTCGATTGAACTGGAATGGCAGGTCGCCAGCGATCAGCGCTTTTCCAATATCGTCGCCAATGGCCTCGCAAGCACAGGACCCGAGCGCGACTTCACGCTCAAGATAGATGCCACCGGACTTGAGCCGGGACAAACTTACTTTTACCGCTTTACTGCCCAAGGGGTGAGCAGCCCGATCGGTCGCACCCGCACACTGCCCGCGGCGGGCGTCGAACAGGCACGGCTGGCCGTGGTGTCGTGCTCCAACTATCCACAGGGTTACTTCAATGTGTACCGTGAAATTGCTGCGCGCGACTGCGATGCGGTGGTGCACCTGGGTGACTATATTTATGAATATGCCGACGGTGGTTATGCCAACCCGCTGATGCTGGAAAAAGGCCGCCATGTGCAGCCGATACACGAAATTGTGTCGATCGACGATTACCGCATGCGTTATGGCCTGTACCGCAGTGATGCCGACCTGCAGGCGGTGCATCAGGCCCATCCGTTTATTTGTGTGTGGGATGACCACGAAATCACCAACAACACCTTTAAGGACGGCGCTGAGAACCACAATGCTGACCAAGGTGAAGGTGACTTCGGCGGTCGGCGTCTGGCCGCCATTCAGGCTTTTTACGAGTGGTTGCCGATTCGCGAGCAAAGCAATATCGAGCAAGGCATTATCTACCGCAGTTTTGACTTAGGGGATCTGGCATCGCTGATCATGATGGACACACGCTTGGTGGGTCGCGACGAGCAACTGACTCACAATATGAACATCGATGTGATACGCAGCCAATTGGAAGACGATTCGCGCTCCCTCATCGGGGCTGAGCAGGAAAGCTGGTTGGCGGCACAGCTGAGAAACTCTGCTGAGGCGGGCATCCCCTGGCAGATCATCGGCCAGCAGGTGATCATGGGCCGCAAGAACATACCGCAGGTTGCCAATGAAGAATTTGCCCCTGAGGTGCGCGATGCCGTGGCGGGCAGTCGATACGGCATGTTGCGTGAACGCGCCCAGTTAGGCCTGCCGCTGAACTTTGATGCGTGGGATGGTTATCCTGCCAATCGTGAACGGGTTCTGGACATGTTCAGGGAGCACGGCAACAACGTGGTGGTGCTGGCAGGCGATACTCACAGCTCCTGGGCGTTTGATCTGCATGATGATGAAGGCGACGCGGTAGCCGTCGAGTTTGGTACACCCAGCGTCAGTTCACCGGGTTTTGAGAATTTTATGCCATTGCCTGAAGCACAACTGGTTGAAGCGTTTATGAGCGCCAGCCCGGAAATGCGTTTTATGCGTGGCCTTGGGCGCGGCTGGATGGAACTTGATATCACCCGTGAAAAAGTCTCTACCGGCTTTTTCTATGTGTCGACGGTGATTGAACAGGAGTATGCGGTGGAAGCCGCTGCACCCCTGGAAAGTTACGCCGGCGAACACATGATTCGCCCGGCCTGAGCGAAGGCATCATGGGGGGCTGCTGATGTGGCCCACCGTATTGTTGCGGCTTACTGCCAACGTAAACGGGTTGTATGACACAAAGCGACCTCGACGGGACGTCTTAGACGGGAACAACGTCCAGCGCCACCGTCAACCGCGACTGCTTTCCGGTAAAGGGCACCGTGCCGTGCCACATGTAAGACGGAAACAGCACCAGCATGCCGGGTTCCGGCTTCACAAAGTGTTGCGCCGTCTGCGCTGGCTGCACAGGAGAGCCGGGCTGGCCGAACCGTATCCAGCCCTGCCTGCCCGACTCACTGCCCTGCGCTTTATTTGTTCCCTGCGCACTACCCGTGCTGGCGTCGGGTTTTGTCACCACGTCCGGCAACTCAACGTAAAACGCTGACGACAACCAGCCTTCCTGATGAACATGATCCACGTGAAAGCCGCCCGGGCGCAGCATGACTGACCAGATGCCCTGTATCTGCCATGATCCGGTGTTGCGTCTGCGCATTGGATCAGCACCTGAACCCAGATGTTCCAGATGCGCGTTGACCGGAGCCTGCAACGCCTGCAAAAAACCCTGTATCGCGGGTGTCTGCACCGCAAAAATATCCGGCAACTGGCTGCCTTGCCGCACAGAATGACCAAATGGATGGGTGCGAAAGTGATGCGCCTGTTTGAGCTCCGCAGCCAGATCCGCCAGATAAGCCGCACGCGTGCTCCAACCGGCCGGCGGCTCAATCAAATAGGATCTGACCATGGAGGAGTAGTCGTACAGGGCGTCGAATCCGGGATTATTGGTCATGCGCCAGACCATGGCCTGCAGCGCCAGGGCATGTTGATCAAAGGGACGACGGTTCAGTGCATCGGTCACCGCAGCGGCGGCGCCCTCTGCTTCGCCACAGGCTAAGGCCGCACGCGCCAATGTCATTAACGCCGGGAATGAGGAACGATCTGCATTAAATGCCCGGATTGCCAGCTCGCGGCCATGCCCCAGATTGCCAATTTCCAGCAACAGGTCTGCGGCGCGCACCATCAAGCGTGCGTCTGCGGCGTTGCGTGTTGCCAGATCCAGTATCACCCGCACCGCACCGGACTTATCGCCGGTAAACTCCAGCGCCTGCGACAGCGCCAGATGCAAGTCAGCCGACATCGGATACGCTTGCACAGCGTTGACCAAGGGCTGCAAGGCTATGTTCTGATCTGCACCGCTCATCCATAACAGTTGTGCCAACTCAAACAGCGCAGTGTGCATGTCAGGTCGCAGACTGATAGCTTCGCGATACGCCAGTTGCGCGGCGGTCAGCTGGCCGGTTTGCATCTGTGCCCGGGCCAGAACCAGCCGTGTTTCCGGTGCACGGATGCCGAGTTTGATGGCAGCCATGGCGGCTTTGGCAGATTCTTCATAGCGGCCCACATCACCGAGCGTTGATGCCAGATTATGCTGAGCGACGGCGCTTTGAGGCCAAGCGTGTGCGGCGGATTCGTAAATTGCCAAGGCGTCGACAAGATTGCCTTGTTGTTTCAGAGATTCCGCGCGCTGGCTCATGGCCTGCAAAGATTCAGTGGCTGTGAAAGACATAACGTCGCTATACCCGTAGGTTGTCAGGAATACGCAGGATCATGGTGTTGACGATCACCGATGTCAACATGGCCAACCTGCTGTTTCAGCAGCCTTATCAACTGCAGGATTGCAGATTCTCCGCGGGCAATTTCTCCAGGAAACAATACCAATTGCCCGTCAACGGCTGCCAGAATCAAGGCTGCGGTGGCTTTTTTATCGGCATCCGGCACAGCGAGTAGATGGGCCATCCACTCAATCCAGCCTGCACTGATTTGTTGGGATATGGAGATCAACAACGGGTCGCCCCGATTGGCATTGGCAGCCAGATCCAGCCACAACCTGAGGTGCGGCTTAAACGCCTCACTTTTTGCGGCAGCCCACAACGCTTCCAGCAATGTTGATGGCGGCAAAGGACGGTGGCCAAACATTTCTGTTAGCGACGCACCCAAGCTACTTGCGATTTGTGTCAATACGGCGGCTACCAACTCTTCCTTGTTCTCAAAATAGTACAAGAGCATACGGTCACTGGTGCCGGCCACCTCAGCGAGCCGACGTAAACCGGTGTCGCTGAGCCCGGTGTCCAGAAAATGCACCGCGAGCAGATCAATCACCTCTGCACGTTTGTCTTGCCTTTTAGCCACGTCCACGTCCTCACATCAATGTCACTTTTTTCTTGCTAAATGTTGTAGCGATTGCTACAACCTTATTTCTGTAGCAACCATTACAATTTTCAGGAGACCTGGTCATGTTGACGCCCAAACACACAAACATCAAGCAGCAGATTTTTTGGATGATGCTGATCTCACTGGCAGGCTGGCTGGGATTTTTATTCATATTCAGAAGCTGGTGGCCCGGTAATACCGAACCAGACGGCGAACTCACCCTGCTCTGGCTGTGGTTGGTCATCGGTTTTGCAGGCTCAGCGCTGACCGCGGTGATTATGTTCAAACTGTTCAAAACGCCGCCCGAATGGCGAGTTCACGCGGCAGCGGCCCTGACTGCGCCCGCCATGTGCCTTGATGTACTCGGTACCCTTTACTTTGAGCGCTGGTTTCCCGATCCCGGCAGCATGGATGACAGGATCTATCCAGCCATGATTCTGGCGGGTGTGGCTGCGATACTGTTTACGGGTTTATGGATGGGGAGGCCAAAGTCAGACACTCTTTAGATCAGGTGCCAGGCACGCCAATAGACCTGCAGCACGTTTGACAAAACCTTTATCAAACGTCCTGATGAGATGCTGGCCTTGAAAAATACAAAGACTACGTGGCGGGCGCTTTAAAACTGCCAAAGGCTCAAGCCGATCCCGGCATGTGGTACTTGAGTATCCGCGTTGGTATTTGACGCGCAGGCAACGTGAGCGTTTGCCAGAGTCTGGCAGTCGCTTAGTGTTAGTCAGCGTCAGATTCGTCGGGCACAATCAGGTCGAGCGTTTCCTTGATCTCTTCCATCACAATGTAGCTTTTGGACTCACGAACGCCGGGCAGTTTCAGCAGAATGTCGCCCAACAAGATGCGATAGGACGCCATCTCGGAAATACGCGCCTTGATCAAGTAATCAAAATCCCCCGACACCAGATGACACTCCTGCACCAGCGGTAACTTGCTCACTGCGCGGCGAAAGTCATCAAAAATGCTGGCCGACTTAGACTCCAGGCTGATTTCCACAAACACCAGCAGATTAGCCTGCAGCTTTTGCGGATTCAGACGCGCACCGTAACCCAGAATGAATTTCTCACGCTCCAGTCGGCGCACCCGTTCCATACAGGGCGTGGTTGACAATCCGACCTTCTCGCCCAGTTCAACAAACGAGATCCTGCCTTCGCGCTGAATAATACGCAGGATGTTGCGATCGATGTTATCCAGCTCACGAATGGAAGCTCTCCGTGTTTTCATGTTTTTTCAGAACCTTTTATGGCTTTTTTAGATAAAGGCACGACTATATCCTGCCAACTACACGTTTTTCAGAAAATACACGCATGCCTGCACTCTTACAATAGGCCCATCAGGTATGGTTCTCAAACCTTGGGAGTGGAGCATGAAAGTTCTGGTGTTGGGTAGCGGTGTGATCGGCATTACCAGTGCATGGTATCTGGCAAAAGCAGGTCATGAGGTCACGGTGATTGATCGTCAGCCTGGACCAGCGCTGGAAACCAGTTTTGCCAATGCCGGCATGATTTCCCCCGGCTACTCTGCGCCATGGGCGGCGCCCGGTGTGCCCGTTAAAGCTATCAAGTGGATGCTGGCCAAACACGCGCCGCTGGCCGTGCGCCCAACGGCCGATCTGTCGCAGTACCGCTGGATGTGGCAAATGCTCATGCAGTGCAACGCCAGCTGTTATGCAAAAAACAAATCCCGCATGATGAAACTGGCCGAGTACAGCCGTGATTGCCTGATGGATCTGCGCTCGGAGACCCATCTTGACTACGAACACCGCGAACTCGGTACCCTGCAAGTATTCAGAACTCAGCAGCAAATGGACGCAGCGGCAAAAGACATTGCCGTGCTGCGCGAATGCGGCGTACCGTTTGAGGTGTTGGACCGCGCGGGTTGTATTGCCGTTGAGCCGGGACTGGCCAACAGCGCCAACAAAATTGTTGGTGGCCTGCGTTTGCCACGCGACGAAACCGGTGACTGCCAGTTGTTCACAACGCGTCTGGCGCAACAGTGCGAAAGGCTGGGTGTCAAATTCCACTACGGCGTGGCGATTGATGAACTACTCACCGATGGCCAGTGCGTCACGGGTGTACGCGTGGGTGAAAAAGCCATAAGTGGGGATCGTTATGTGCTGGCGCTGGGCAGTTATTCACCCCAGCTGTTAAAGCCGCTGGGTATTGATTTGCCTGTGTACCCGGTGAAAGGTTATTCCATGACGGCAGACATCGCCAATGACAGTATTGCGCCGGTGTCCACCATCATGGATGAAACCTACAAAATCGCCATCACCCGTTTTAACAGCCGCATCCGTGTGGGCGGCATGGCAGAACTGGCGGGTTTTGACACCAAACTGCGCACGCGTCCGCAAGGCACTTTGCGCATGGTGCTGGACGATTTGTTCCCTGGTGCAGGTGATATTCAGAATGCCAGTTACTGGGCAGGTTTGCGCCCGATGACCCCGGATGGCACGCCGGTCGTGGGCGCCACCAAACTCAGCAATCTGTTCCTGAATACCGGCCACGGCACCCTCGGTTGGACCATGTCCTGCGGATCAGGCCAGTTGCTGGCGGATCTGATCAGCGGCCAGAAAACTGCCTTCAGTGCTGATGGGTATGGCATTGATCGTTATCTGAGCAGTGGTAAGCGCAGCAAAGGATTTAATCCTGTGTCGGCGCATTGAGTGTAGGCATTGGAGTAAGAATGGCTTCCCACTCGCCATCACTGACCGGCATCACCGACAGACGACTGCCTTTTTGCACCAGCGACAGAGACCCCAGTTCAGGCATGGCTTTTAGCTGATCCAACGTGATGATGTTGGCGAACTTACTGACAAAGACCATGTCAACAGCGCTCCAGCGTGGATTGTCCGGTGGGCTTTTTGTGTCATGGTAAGCAGATGCAGTATCAAACTGCGCGGGGTCGGGATAGGCCTCCCGAACCACCTTCACAGTTCCGGCAATGCCAATGTGTTTGCAGCTGGAGTGATAAATTAAAATCTCATCACCGGTTTTCATCTCACGCAGAAAATTGCGCGCCTGATAATTGCGAACGCCTTCCCAGACAATCGCTTTGTCAGGGTGTTGTGCAAAATCATCAATGCTGCATTCTGAGGGTTCAGTTTTGGCGAGCCACTTGGCCATGAGTAAAGTCCTGCCAGTGAGTTACTTATTTTTAAGTTGATTGTTTTATCAGAGCACATTTTACGCCCGGGACAGGCCTAGCTTAGCATCGCAGAAAGCTCAGTCACATAGCTGTCAGCACGCCAGCGCTGTCGACCACTGCTCTGTGAATGAACAGTAATAAACTGTATGGCCGGATCGAGCCATGCTTTGTGCAACTCTGATAACAATTTTGCCGAATCGCTGGCATCAAAAATATAGTGCATCATCTGGGGTGCCAACCACGTCACCTTTCTCTGAGGCAGGCTCTGCGAAAGCTGTTCCAGAAACAATCGGTAGGTGGCAAATTCTGACCAACGTCTGGGCGGCTGTGCTAGCAAGACCTGCCACCAAGGCTGCTCATAGGTGTGTTCCAACCATGCAAACATGGCTCTGACAGTGTTCACATGCAGCAAAAAAGGCGTGTCAAAATAGGCATCATACGTTGCTTTATCCGCCGACGATGCACGCAGCAGCGCATCCGCTTGTAAGACCCACTTGCGTGTTTTCCCCTTGAACTCACTCAAGGGTTTGCGACTGGAAAAGCACACGATGCCATCGTGACCCAGAATGCCGGCCAAATCGGCAGCCGGTGTGACAATCACGTCTGAATCAATCACTAACACATAATCAGTGTCGGCCAATGCAGCCATTGCCAGTTTGGAAATCTGCTGAACGTGCCAGCCGGTATACCGTGGCCAATTGGGCCATCCGAGTACTCTGGTCAGGCTGCCACAAAGCCGCGTCACATCAGAGCCAGCTCTTCGTTGATAGCGCAGCGATTGCTGGCGCTTGTACTCGACCAAGGCTGGCAGCACCTGTTCGGTGGAAAACAATTCTGTCGTGGCCTCGTAAGGGCTGCCGATCAACAGGCTACTAAAAAGTTCTAAGTCTTCAGACTGAACCACTGTCGTGTGCCGAATGCCAGCGAGTCTACTTCTTTTTAACGAACTGATCAGGATACGAAACTGGTCAAGGTCACCGGACCAAGAGGGGGTCACCAAACTGACTGTCGGCGGATGCACCGCCTCAATCGTCCCCACAGACTGATTTTCTGGCATAAAACTATCCACTTTGATTCTCTGGGTTCAATAAATTAATACAGCGATTTGAGCCAGAACTTGGCCAACACAAAGGCAGTCTACCGACTGAAGATTAAGTAAAACTTAAGGCAGATGGGTGAAGAGAAATTATGCAACACGGCTGAATCGGCGGGTGGAACATCGGACAACTAAACAGAACAAGGACAACAGGATTCTATTGATAATCAACCGCACAGATGAGTCATCTTGCTTTAGGCGATGACCGTTCTGAGCATCTGCAACGCCAGCACAATAATCAGCGCAGCGAACATTTTTTTGAGGGTGGCAACCGGCAGTTTGTGCGCGAGTTTTGCTCCCATGGGCGCGGAGAACAAACTGGCGGCAGCCATCGCCAATACTGCCGGCCAGTAGATAAATCCCAGTGTGTTGGCGGGCAAATCCGGCGTGCTCCAGCCATTGATCAAATACCCGGTGGCACCCGCCAACGCGATAGGCAATCCCACTGCAGCAGAGGTTCCAATCGCGGTTTGCAGACGCACATTACACCAGGTCAGAAACGGCACCGTCATGGTGCCGCCACCAATGGCCACCAGCGCAGAAATACTGCCAATACCCGCACCGACGGATGCCAGACCAATGGCGCCAGGCAGTTGCCGGGACGCACTGGGTTTGCGATTCAGAATCATCTGCGCCGCCACATAACTCATAAAAATACAGAAAAAGATCGCCAGCGGTCGCGGCGATAACATTGCCGCCAGAAATGTTGCCGCAAAGGTTCCCAGCAAAATGCCCGGCGCCAATCCACGCACCGCTGACCACAAGACGGCGTCATGTTTATGATGGGCGTTCAGACTGGAGAGCGACGTGGGAATAATCGTCGCCATGGATGTACCCAACGCCAGGTGCACAACATAGTCAGGCGCAAAGCCTTGTGCGGCAAACATAACGGTGAGAACTGGCACCATGACGGCGCCACCGCCGATACCAAACAAACCGGCGAGGAAGCCGGTGAGCAGACCCAGGGAGAGGTAAGCAATTAACCAGAAATCAAACATCACATATTGCGCCGGTACTGGCCGCCCACCTCAAAAAACGCATGGGTGATTTGTCCCAATGAACAGCTTTGCACTGCGTCCATTAACACTTCAAACACATTGTCGTTGTTGATAGCTGCCTGTTTCAGGCGCTGGATGGCCAGCTCCGATGCAGACTCGTGTCGCCGATGGAATGCGCGCAGGCGTTGTATCTGGCTTTGTTTTTCTTCATCGGTGGAACGCGCCAGCGCCAGTGAGAACTCGCCGTTATTGTCCTCGCCATTGGGATTGAGGTAGGTGTTAACGCCCACAATCGGCAATGAGCCGTCGTGTTTTTTATGTTCGTAGAACATCGACTCATCCTGAATACGGCCCCGCTGATAACCGGTTTCCATGGCGCCCAACACCCCGCCGCGCTCGGCAATCTTTTCAAACTCCAGCATCACCGCTTCTTCCAGCAGATCCGTCAGTTCATCAATGATAAACGCGCCCTGATTGGGGTTTTCGTTTTTGGCCAGCCCCCATTCCTTGTTAATAATCAGCTGAATCGCCATGGCGCGACGCACGGATTCCTCGGTGGGCGTGGTCACTGCTTCATCATAGGCATTGGTGTGCAGACTGTTGCAGTTGTCATAAATCGCGATCAACGCCTGCAGCGTGGTACGGATGTCGTTGAAGGACATTTCCTGCGCGTGTAATGAGCGCCCAGAGGTTTGAATGTGGTACTTGAGTTTCTGGCTGCGCTCGTTGGCACCGTATTTTTCACGCATGGTTGTGGACCAGATACGGCGCGCAACACGACCCAGTACCGTGTACTCGGGGTCCATACCGTTGGAGAAAAAGAACGACAGGTTCTGCGCAAAATCATCAATGTTCATTCCGCGCGCCAGCCACGCTTCCACAAAAGTAAAACCATTGGACAGTGTGAAGGCCAGCTGGGAAATGGGATTGGCACCCGCTTCCGCAATGTGGTAACCGGAAATCGATACCGAATAAAAATTGCGTACTTTGTTGGCAATAAAATATTCCTGGATATCACCCATCAGTTTCAAACTGAACTCGGTGGAGAAGATACAAGTGTTCTGTCCCTGATCTTCTTTGAGGATGTCGGCCTGCACCGTGCCGCGCACCGATTCCAGGGTTTTTGCCTTGATCTGCAAGGCTTCAGCTGCATTGGGCTCACGATCCTGCTGCGCACGGAACACTGACATCTGCTGGGCAATCGCCGTATTCAAAAACATCGCCAGAATGGTGGGCGCCGGCCCGTTAATGGTCATCGACACAGAGGTGGACGGATGGCACAGATCAAAACCATCGTACAAGGCTTTCATGTCATCCAGCGTGGCGATTGACACACCGGAGTTGCCGACCTTGCCATATATATCCGGCCGCTCATCGGGATCAAAACCATACAAGGTCACCGAATCAAACGCCGTTGACAAACGCTTGGCATCGGAGTGCTCTGACAAGGCTTTAAATCGACGGTTGGTGCGGAACGCATCGCCCTCACCGGCGAACATGCGCGTCGGATCTTCGCCTTCGCGCTTGAATGGGAATACACCTGCCGTATAAGGGAAGCGACCCGGCACGTTCTCCAGCATCAGATAACGCAGCAC
>CALQJO020000041.1 GCA_943330915.2 Rhodoferax sp. OV413
CGTTTTTATTGAAACAGCGGATACATTGACCCAAGCAACAGCACACCCATCACCAGATTAAACACTCTGGCTTTTATTGGATCCAGCAAAAACGTTCGCAGACTGGCACCAAACAGATTCCACAGACTGATGACTGGCATACCCAACACAGCAAACAGCAGACCAATCAACAAAGTATCTGTCCAGATGCTTTGCGGTTGTGTGTACGTTGCGATGGCGGCGAGCATCATCATCCACGCTTTTGGATTCACCCATTGAAACATGGCCGCTTGCCAGAGGGTGAGCGGTTTGCTTACCACGGGCGCATCATTTGTTTTGGGCTGCACAAGAACCGGCGTGGGTGCAAAGGCGGGTTTTACCAACCCCCAGGTGAGGTACAGCAATGCTGCACCACACAGAATTTTCAGCACCACGTCCAGCACAGGAAAGCGTATCAACAGTTGCCCCAGTCCCAGCGCAATGGCCAACAACAAACTCTGACAGCCGATGGTAATACCCAGAATATGCGGGATTGAACGACGAAAACCAAAATTGGCGCCAGACGCCAGTAACATCATGTTGTTGGGTCCCGGTGTTCCGGTCATCACCACAACAAATCCCATCAAAGCTATCAATTGTTCAATTGGCATTTTTTTTACAAGGTCTCTTTATCAGTTCAGAGTCAGGATGTATGTAGTCTGGATAGACAGCCTAAAACAATACAGATATAAAATATGACAATTGAACCGGTACAGTTTAGATTCGTTTACCACTGTATCGACTTAATCAGCAGTGTCTGTGCCGCTACAGCAACGCTTGTGTGGTTTAGCCTGATTACAAACGTCCGGAGAGACTATTATGCTCTATCAACAACTGGCGGATCGATTACAAACACTGATCGGAGACAACATCTACGAGGTGGGCACTCGCCTGCCCGGTGTGCGTCAACTCAGCACTCAGCATGAAGTCAGTGTGTCGACGGCGGTGAGTGCCTGTCGCGAACTTGAGCAACGCGGCGTGTTGGAAGCTCGTCCACGCGCCGGCTATTTTGTGCGCCGGCCGCCTGCTCAACGTGCTGCGCCCAGACCCGGCAAGACCAGCGCCAAACCGCGCGCAGTGACCGGTCAGCAACGCGTGCTGCGCTTACTGCAGGCAGTGAATGATCCGGCTATTGTTAACCTGGGCGCTGCCGTGCCGGATGCCGATTTTCTACCGGTAGCGGTGATGGAGCGTGCGTTTCATCATGTGCTGCGTACCCAGCGCCGGCGTTGTATGGGTTATGAATTCCCGCCCGGAGCGCCCGAGTTACGCGCGCAGATCGCACGGCGTCTGGCGGGTCATCAGTGTCAGGTCACCGCGGATGAAGTCCTGATCACCAACAGTTGTCAGGAGGCCATGCTCATCGCCCTAAAGCTGCTGACAAAACCCGGCGATACCGTGGCCGTTGAATCACCCACCTATTACGGATTGCTGCAGATTATCGAATCGCTGGGACTAAAAGCACTGGAGATCCCAACCGACCCGGTCAGCGGTATCTCTCTGGATGCATTGGACATGGCGCTGGAGCGCTGGCCGGTCGCCGCCTGTATTCTGGTGAGCAATTTCTCCAATCCGCTGGGTGTGTGCATGAGTGATGAACGCAAAATTGCGCTGATGCACTGCCTGAACAAACACAAAGTAGCGTTGGTCGAAGATGACATCTATGGCGACCTGCCGTTTAATGGCAGGCGACCGTCCCCGATCAAACGCTGGGATACCAAGGGGCTGGTGTATTACTGCTCGTCCTCATCAAAAACCTTGTCTGCAGGCTTGCGTGTTGGCTGGCTGGTGCCGGGCGCGCAGTTTGAAAAGGCCAGGCATCAGCAGTTTATCAACACCTTGTCGGTCAACACGCCATCACAACTGGCGCTTGCGCATTTTCTGCAGCATGGACACTTTGAACGCAGCCTGCGTAACTCAGCAACGGAATATGCCAAAGCCGTCTCGCGGATGACAGACAGAATCACGCAGTTATTCCCGCGAGAAACCCGTGTCAGCCGCCCTGCGGGTGGTTTTGTACTGTGGATAGAATTACCGGGCGAGCAGGATACGCTCAGCCTGATGGACATTGCTCTGGATGCGGGCGTCAGTTTTGCACCGGGTGAAATGTTTTCAGCCGCAGGCAAATACAAACATTGCCTGCGGCTGAACTGTGCGGTGCGTTGGGATGCGCGCCTGGAACGTGCATTGATCACGCTGGCTAAACTGATCTGACGTCAGGTTCCGAGACGGTAGCGCAGTTTGATAACCAGCTGACTATCGAGCGGCGCTTCCCACACATTATCAAATTGGTCACCGAAGTTAAGTAAGGTGCGCCGCTGATTACCTGCGCGCGAGTACACCACAAACAGATCCGACAAAGGCGCAATTTCCCAACGATAACGAATCTGGAAATTCATGTTGGAGATCGAGAAACTGTCGGTCGGCCCCGGTGGTTTGGCACCTTGCACCAGATCCCGGCTGCGGGTAGGCGCGTTTTTGGGCAGAATAAAAAAGCGGTCTTCGGCCGCTTTGATACCGACCCATTGCAATCCCATGGTCAGCTGCTGACGCGCTGAAATGAAATACTCCATCTTGAACGCGGTTTCCCACTGACTGGTCTGGAACGTGGTGAAATCCTGGCCGGATTGGTGCAGCAGCCAACCATCACGATCCTGGTACACAATCGTGCCATTCATACTGAAGTTGGGCACCGGGCGCCAGGTAACACCGGCATCGTATCGCTCACTGTAACCACCGGCAAACTCAGTCGAGCGACCAGCGCCTGCGCTGTAGCTGACAGCCTGGGCGGTATTGGTGGTGTAGCTGGCACTGAAATTGGTGCGCTCGCGTGTTGCAAAACTGCCATTGCCAAAACTATTGAGGTCATCGTAGCGTTTGGGGAAATGCTGGAAGTTGAGATTGACCCGCGCCAGATTATTCAGGGTAATTGTGGTGCTCATCACCGGGATCGCATTATTGGTGCGGTCACCATCCAGATTCTCTTCATAACGCAAGAAGGGATTGACGCGGATATCACGCACACGCGTGAGCCCGGACTTTACCCACTCAAAGCGATACCAGGCCTCAACTACATTATTGCGTTCCTGATAACCAAAATCATTGATGTCAATGGTGTCATCAAGATAGGTCAGATTCAGCGTGTGCTTAAAACCTACCCGAGGGGTGTAAATGATGTCAGTAAAGGCACCATATCCCTGGCCTTTCTGTTCAGAATCCGAGGTCACCACCTGACCATCAAAGTTCCAGATGCCGCCTTGTGTCAGGTACTTGAAGTCAACCGCATGCACAGCGGCATCGGATTCATTATGAGCCACCAGCGTACCAATGTAGCCCAGTCCCCGGTACGCAGCGCCGCCGCCCTGATCCTCATACAACACGCGGAAAGCGGTGAAGTCACGGCCGGTTTGCGTGTAGCGATTGCCATTGTTTGCCTTGAACAGTGTCTCGTCTTCACTGGCTGCCAGCACACCATAGCGGAAGCTGCCCATTTGTCCCGTGGCCTTAACGGCACCCAACAGATCCGCTGTCTGCAAACGCTCGCGGGCGGGCAATGCAACACCGGCAGGCAAACCTGGCGCACGCGGCCGTCCGCCGATACGCCGGGTATTCAGAATGGTAAAACGTTTGCCCGTGCTGCCGTTTGAGCGCGCCGAGGTGTTAAACACCTCCTGACCTTCCTGAAAAAACAGACGCTTTTCCGGGAAAAAGGTCTCACTGGCGGTCAGATTGACATCAACGTCATCGGCTTCGGCCGACCCGAAATCCGGATTTAATGTCGCCGTCATCTGAAAATTGGACGACGGGCGCCAGAACAGATCGACACCGGTGCGATGTGTCCAATCGTTGTCAATTTCATCATAAGTCGATGCCACTGACGGAAACAGACTCCACTGCTGGCGGGGATTCACACCGTCCAGCAGCAGTAAAGGAAAATTGCTGAGGAAAATAGCGTCGGATTTGGCGATGGTTGGCCAGGCGTAGTTCTGGTTCAGGTGTGCCACCACACGCTCGGAGTAAATGCCGATCTCACGGGTCCCCTCGCGGAAGGGCATCGCCAACTGTCCCCAGGGAATGTAGTACTCAGCAGACCAGCCGGTGGCGGTCTCAGCGGTTGCGCCGTACCAGGCGCCATCCCACTGACTGTTGTACTGACGCTCCGGCAAAATAGTGCCGTCCATCTGATTGTCACCCAGCGCAAGACTCACCCAGTATCCAAACTGGCCCTCGCCTGAGGTATCCAAGGTAATCGACAAACGGTCACGGTTAAGTTCGCGGTTATCACGGCCGCTGATGCGGCGCACCAATGTGTCAGGCGGCTGATCCATCTCCGCACTCAGGTAGATGCCGCGCGAGGTATAAAACACCCGCAAGCGCGTGTCGTACGGAGCCGGACCCAGGGTCTCAGGCTCTACCACACCCATTCCACTGAACGTGGGGATCTGTGACCAGACAGCATCATCAAGCCGGCCATCAATATCGATGGCAACATCGTCGGATATTTCAGTCAGTTGCAGTTTCAGTTCGCGGCCAACACGGCCCTGAAAACTACCGTCATTCAGGTTTACGCCAGAGGATAATGGCTGAGCCAAAACCCCCGGGGTCATCAATACGGAAATCATTCCAGCAAGGGAAAAGCGGTACAAAGGTTTCAAAACAACATTCCTGTCAGAGACTTAATTTATTTGGTTTTATGGACGGAACCGGAATCTGCCATCCGCCGCCGCGTTTGTCCATGCCTTTTACCTACTCAAACCCTGCCTTTTATCGCCAGATGCTTGTTTGTTACAAACTGTTGCTGAATAATCCGGCACAGTCATCGCTTGACACTTAACACCGAGGATAACAATCATGAAAAACACCTCTTTTTCCAACCAACCTTTTGTCCCTGCTGCACTGACACTTTTGCTTGTTCTGATCGCCTCCCCGGCCTACGCGCAATTTGACACCCCTCGCCTGCCTAATGGCCAACCGGATTTACAAGGCATCTGGAGCAATAAAACGCTCACGCCACTGACGCGTGACCGGGCGCTGGGTGATGCCCGTCAACTGACGCCCGAGCAGGTAGCCGCCAAAGAAGGCGCTCAGGCGGCATTTGTAGAGGCCGAATACGCGCCCAGCGACCCCAATCGCGAAGCCGGTGCCGGCGCACAGGTAGGCAATGATGGCAACACCGAAGATGGGTACAACGAGTTCTGGAAAGAAGAAGGTGACCGCATACAAAAGATCAATGGCGAGTACCGCTCATCCATCGTCATTGCACCCGCCAACGGCCAGATCCCTTTTATCCCCGATCGTAGTCTACGCAGACGTCTGCCTGAGGGCGTCTCAGCCAATGATGGCCCGGAAGGCCGACCACTGGCGGAGCGCTGCCTGTTGTCCTTTGGCAATCACTCCGGCCCGCCCATGTTGCCGGTGATGTACAACAATAATTATCAGATTGTGCAAAACGACGACTACGTGATGATCATGGCGGAAATGAATCACGATGCCCGCATCATCAAACTCAATGATGAACCGGATCTGCATATGCAGAAATGGATGGGAGATTCCGTAGGTCGCTGGGAAGGCGACACCCTCGTGGTGACCTCAACCGGCTTTCATCCGCAGCAGATGGTGTTTGGCGCCTCTCAGAACCTGACCATTACCGAGCGTTTCACACGCACCGCCGAAACAGAAATCCTCTATGCATTTACCATCGAAGACCCAACGGTTTATACCGAGCCGTGGACCGGTGAACTGATGTTTAATGCGCGACCGGCCGGCGAAAAAATCTTTGAATATGCCTGCCATGAAGGCAACTATGCCCTGCCCGGCGTGCTGGCTGGAGCGCGCATGGCCGAGCTGGAAGCGGCACAATAACAAGGTAACAACACCCGATGCTGGAATGGTTTGCGCGCATAGAACTGTCCACGCTCAGCATCGGTGTGCGTGAAGTGTGGTGGGTGTTTCCCTCTGTGCTGGTCATTCATTCATTGTCGATGGCGATGATGGCGGGTTTTGGCGTTGTGGTCAGTGCCCGTGCGATGGGCTTTGCGGCCGGTCTGTCCATGGACACGCTGCAGCGCTTTACACCGTTACTGTGGGCAGGACTGGCAGCCGCCACCTTTTCCGGCCTGGTGCTGCTGCTGGGCTACCCCGCCAAAGCACTGACTAACCCTCTGTTTTTGATTAAATTAATCACACTCCTGGGCACCAGTTGGCTGACGCTGCAATTGCTGAACACGCGCTGGCCCGCCCCTTCTGTCACCAAACTCGCTTGGTTGAGCCTGGTGGGTTGGATTGCGGTGATTTTTGCCGGTCGTTTCCTCGCCTATACCCATTCGGTGTTACTGGCGTCGTGGTTAGTGTCACCGGCGGGGGGTTGATTGGTGTCTCTGGTTGAAACCCTGACGGCGATTGGTCACCACAGCGGCATCTTTGCGTTTATGAATACGCAGTGGGGCTGGCCGTTTATTGAATCGCTGCATTTTACGGGGCTGACACTGCTGCTGGGCACGGTAGGTTTGTTTGATCTACGACTGCTGGGGTTTGGCAAAGGTATTCCGATCACGGCACTGCATTCACTGGTGCCGCTGGGTGTGGCCGGGTTTGTTTTAAATTCACTGACCGGCTTTATGTTTGTGGTCAGTGATCCCGGCCAGTATGTGTACAACCCGGCTTTCCAGACCAAAGTGTTGGCGATGATCCTGGCCGGGATCAACGTACTGGTGTTTTACACGGTGATGGCAGGCCGTATCAGAGCACTGCCCGACACCATGAGCGTACCGATGCCGGCACGGGTGATTGCACTGATCTCGCTCAGCTGCTGGTGTGTCGTGATAGCCGCCGGGCGCTTGATTACATTTTATCGGCCACCTGAATTCTGGTGTTTCTGGTGCTGAAGTGTTTATCCTGCCGGTATGTGCTGTGCGGCTCTCTGCGAGGATGTTATGCAAGGTAAAAAACTGATTCTGGCGACTGCCGTTCTGGCCGCGCTGTCACTGTCGGCCTGTGGTGACACTGCGCCCAGCACACCGATTGCCGAGGAAGTCACGGTGGCCGAACTGCAAACCGCCATGGCCGATGGTGAACTCAGCGCGGTAGCCATCGTTGAACACTACCTTGATCGTATTAACACACTTGATGGCATCACTCGCTCAGTTGTTGAAGTTAACCCGGATGCGCTCAGTATCGCCTTGCAACTGGATCAGGAACGCGCCGCCGGTCGAGTACGCTCACCTCTGCACGGCATTCCGGTTCTGTTAAAAGACAACATCGACACCGCGGATCAGATGAAGACCACGGCGGGGAGCCTGGCCTTGCTGGGCGCACCAACACCGGCGCGCGACGCCTTTGTTGTGCAGCAACTTCGCGATGCCGGCGCGATCATTCTTGGCAAAACCAACCTCAGTGAATGGGCTAACTTCCGATCCAGTAACTCATCCAGTGGCTGGTCAGCCCGCGGTGGACAAACCCGAAACCCCTATAACCCTGATGTGACGCCGTGCGGATCAAGTTCCGGCTCCGGTGTTGCCACGGCCGCCAACCTTACCGCACTGGCTGTGGGTACGGAAACCGATGGCTCCATCATTTGTCCGGCCAGCAACAACGCGCTGGTAGGAATCAAACCCACGCTGGGATTGGTCTCACGCAGCGGCATTATCCCTATCGCGCACAGTCAGGATACTGCCGGCCCGATGGCACGCTCGGTCGCTGACGCGGCGGCATTGCTCACAGCTTTGGTAGGTGCCGACCCTGCTGACACGATCACTTTGAATGTAGTGACCAGCGAGCCGGTTGACTACAGCAATTACCTGCAACTCGGTTCACTGAATGGCAAAAGAATCGGCGTCATGCGCAGTGTTTTTGGCCGTAATCCGGCCGTGGACATGCTGATGGAACAAGCAATAATGGCCATGCGCAACGCGGGGGCGACAGTTATTGATCTGGACATCCGCAATACGCCGGAGATCAGCGCCGCCGAATACGAAGTGTTGCTGTTTGAGTTCAAAGATGGCCTGAACCGCTATCTGACGCAGCGTGGCGGATTTTACCAGTCGCTGGAACATCTGATCCGCTTTAATGAGGTGAATCCCGATACTCAGATGCCACATTTTGCCCAGGAAATTTTCCTGGAAGCACAAGCCAAAACCAATCTTCGCGATCCTGTATACGTGTCCGCACTCAGCACTGCCAAAGCTGGCAGCCAAGCCATCATTGACGGCGCATTACGCTCCAATCAACTGGACGCCATTGTGGCACCCAGTAATGGTCCGGGTTGGCTGATTGATCTGGTCAATGGCGATAACGGCAGCAGCGTGAACTATGTTTCCAGTGCAGGTTTGGCAGCCATTTCAGGCTACCCTTCGATTACCGTGCCGGCAGGTTTTGTGAATGATCTACCGGTGGGCATTTCTTTTATGGGCGCGGCTTTCTCCGAACCCGTACTGATTGCCATGGCATATGATTTTGAGCAGAAAACCCTCGCCAGACGTGCCCCTGCACAGCAATAACCGGAAGTGATGCGATGCCTGTCAGGTCAATACCCATCGCACGATACCAATCAGTGCAAACATTAATACACAAGTGACCAGCACACCGGCAATCGCAAACTTTTTGATATCGCCATGCTGAAAATCACGTTCACGATTGCTGCGGCTTTGCACGCCAAAGGCCGCAGCAATACTGCTGCCCAGCATTTGTAACCAGCTAACCCCTGTTACCGACTCCGATTCGTACTTTTTCTCTGCTGCCTTCATAATAAATTTCCTTACAGTGTGTTGTTGGCCCATGTTTTTTCATCACTGCTTACCAATTTACATACAGCAAAGCCTGTGCCAGAGCAGATGATAACCCAGCATAAGGCTTATCCAATTGATATAAAAAAAGAATAATTTTCGTAGTAAATACCAGTCTTCATACAGCAGCACAATCTTTGTCAAATTTGGTCGAGCACTTGCCAAAATTGGCAAGCAAATCAAACCAAGGTATTTGGACCTAAAGCGAGACATCGCGACGCAAAACGTCGCTCACGCATACACAATACCTGTCTGGAACAAAAACCTTATACTTGCTTTAATTAAAAAAGAGTATGGCAACAGGGAAACAACTGATGATTCAACCCGGCTTTATGGTGCTGCAAAGCAACCGACTGGAGAACCTGCGCCGGGTGAGCGTGGAGTGGCTGCGGCGTTATCCGCTGAACCCGCTGGAAAATGAAGTACTGCTGGTGCAAAGCAACGGTATATCGCAGTGGCTGAAGCTGGCGCTGGCTGCCGACGTGCATACCGCAGATTCCATGGACTCAGGTTGCGGTATTGCTGCTGCTATGGACATCAGTTTGCCGGGGCGCTTTCACTGGCGCGCCTATCGGGCAGTGCTCGGCGATTTGCCGGAAACCTCACCGTTTGACAAACCCTTGCTGAGCTGGCGGTTGCTGCGGCTGCTGCCGTCACTGCTGCATGATCCCGAGTTTGCAGCGCTGAAACACTTTCTCACCGACGACCGGGGCCAACGCAAGCAATTTCAATTGGCACAGCGCCTTGCCGACCTGCTCGATCAATACCAGATCTACCGCGCAGACTGGCTCAATGACTGGGCCAAGGGTGTCAACCGTATCACCCGCAGCAATCAAGCTGCTGACATGCCCGCAGAGCAAACCTGGCAGGCAGCGTTATGGCGGCGGTTATTGCAGGACATCCCCGAGCCGGCCCGTCACAATGGCCGCGCGCAGATTCATCAACAGTTTTTGGATGCCTGCCACACCTTGAACAGCATAAACAGGCCCGCTGGCTTGCCGCGGCGTGTGGTGGTGTTCGGTTTGTCATCACTACCGGCACAGACACTGGAAGTGCTGGCCGCGATATCCCATTGCACGCAGGTGGTACTGTGTGTTCACAACCCTTGTCAGGATTATTGGGGCGACATTGTTGACCCCCAACAGTCATTGGGGCTGTTCAAAAAACCTTACCGGCGCCAGGCAGCTCGCGCTGAGTTTCCGGTACTGACGCCCGATAGCAGCGGCACGCCGATCGATGCGCTGTTTTTGCACGGCAATCCGCTGCTGGCGGCGTGGGGAAAACAGGGGCGTGACTATATCCGCCTGCTGGATGAACATGATGAACGCAGCAGCTACGAACCCCTGTTTCAGACCGCTAACCTAAAAATTGATGTCTTTGACGAACCCGATGAGCAGCATTTGCTTGGGCAACTGCAGGGCGATATTTTTCATTTGCGCAGTGCTGTCGATGCGCGCAAAGCAGCCGCTGATGCGGCTGACTGTGTTGGAAACAGCGCCGCCAGCCGCGCTGACCGCAGCATCAGCTTTCATATTGCCCACAGCGCGCAACGTGAAGTGGAAATTCTGCAGGATCATCTGTTGCAGCTGTTTAATCAGGATACCGATCTGCGCCCGCGCGATGTGCTGGTCATGGTGCCCGATATCAACCAATTTGCACCCGCCGTTCAGGCGGTGTTCGGCAGACTGGACTATCAGGACAAGCGTTTTATTCCGTTCACAATGTCTGATCAGGGCAAACGCCATCAGGCACCTGTCTTTAAAGCGCTGGAGATGTTGTTGCAACTGCCGTCAGCGCGACTGGGTGTCAGCGAATTGCTGGATTTTCTGGATATTGGCGCTGTGCAAAAGGCCTTTGGGTTCAGTGCCGATGACAAGCCGCTGCTACACCGCTGGATAGAACAAGCCGGCATCCGTTGGGGACTGAATGCAGCACATCGCACCAGTTTTGGTATGAGTGCGCTTGATAACAACAGTGCCCTTGAACAGAACACCTGGCACTTTGGCTTGCGTCGTATGCTGCTGGGTTATGCCATTGGCAGAGGCCAGCACGGAGCGGTGTCACATTGGCAGGATATCGAAACATTTGATGAAGTCGGCGGACTGAGCGCTGCGTTAGTAGGCAAACTGGCACACCTGCTGCGTCAGCTTGAGCAGACCTGGACAGTCATGCGCGAACCGGCAACTGTGACGGACTGGACCTTACGGATGAGTCTGCTGTTGTCGCAGTATTTTGTTGCCGATGACGATGAGGATCTGTTGCTGGTGTCGCGGGTCGAAAAAGTGCTACGCGATTGGCGTGACGCTTGTGCCGAAGCCTCGTTCACGGATGCGTTAAGCATCGATGTGGTGCGCGAATTTGTGCTCGAACAACTGGATGTCCAGCCCTTAACACAACGTTTTCTGGCGGGCTCAGTTAATTTCGCCACGCTGATGCCCATGCGAGCCATTCCGTTTAAACACATCTGTCTGCTGGGCATGAATGATGGCGACTATCCGCGCCAGGTGCCTTCTGTTGATTTTGATCTGATGCGCCATGATTATCGACCCGGCGACCGCTCACGCCGCGATGATGATCGTTACCTGTTTCTGGAAGCCCTGCTGTCAGCACGGCAATCCTTGTACATCAGCTGGGCCGGGCGCAGTATCCGTGACAACAGCGAGCGACCGCCGTCGGTCTTGGTGGCCCAGTTGCGCGATTATCTGGAGAGCACACATAACCGCGCCGTGCTCGACAGCATCACCCGCGAATATCCGCTGCAACCGTTCAGTGCTCGCTACTTTGAGGACCCGTCTGATTTTTATACCTATGCGGCTGAATGGTCTCAGACCGGACAGACGCCACGGGCCTCGCAAGTTCAAACTCCACGGGTGCAAACACAACTGGTTCAAACCCCGCTGCTTCAAACCCCGCTGGTTCAAACCCCGCTGGTTCAAACACCACTGGGCGCACAACAGATACCAGCACTCAAGGTTAACCACATCGGCCTGAGTGATCTTGAAAAACTGATGCGAGTGCCTGCCGAGGTGTTTTTTGAGCAGAGCCTGGGCGTGATATTCGCTTCTGAAGACGTCACCGCAGACGATCATGAAGTGTTTGCGGTGGACGGATTGGCAAACTGGACCATACAGCAGCAACTCATCAAAGACGCGGTCGCTGCAATCAAAGGCTCAGCTAACGGTATCGACATCGCTGACCTGTTGCTGACACTGATGGGCAAACAACAACGAAGCGGCAATCTGCCCATCACACCGTTTGCGGAATCCTATGCCACAAAAACCGTGCAGCGTTTGCTTAAACCTCTGCAGACTTTTTCTGACCTGCTGCGTGACTATCCTGAAAAACAAAGCGTACGTATTGTGCTTGATTCCCCGGACAAACAAGTGACGCTGACCGATCAGGTCAGTGATTGCTGGCAACAGCCTGGCAACCCTGAGCAGCGCATTCGCTGCGTGTTGTTGAACAGTCAGTTATGGAGTGGCAAAGACGGCAAACAGACCACTGTCAAATGGCACTACCTGGCACGATTATGGCCGGGGCATCTGGCTGCACAACTTAACGGGCCGGTCACCACGTATATTCTTGGGCCCGACACGCGTGAAGAGCTTGCACCGCTGGATACGGAAGAGGCTCAGCGGCAGTTAAGGTCACTGATCCATCTGTGGCAACACAACCTTGTTTCACCTTTGGCGGCCAGTGTTAAAACCAGCTGCGCCATGTTAGCAACGCCAAACGACAAAGCTGCTCAGACGGTTGCGCGCAAGGTCTATGACGGCGTCCACAAGGTCACCGGTGAGGTGCAGGATCATTACGCCTTATGCAGATTATGGCCAGACTTCGAAGAGCTGAATCGCAGCAGTTTTGTGAGTGACAGTAAACAGCTGTACGGCAATCTCACTGCACACTGGCAGAGTCATCGCAAAAAAAATGCGCCAACATCAGCGGATACGGAAGACGAAGCATGAGTGACTCTCTGGATATCGGCACATTTCCCTTGTACGGCAGCCGGCTGATTGAAGCCAGCGCGGGCACCGGCAAAACCTGGACCATTGCGCTGCTGTATACACGCCTGATTTTGCAGCATGGCCATGAACATGCGTTTAACCGCGCATTGACCCCTGAACAGATACTGGTGGTGACCTTCACCGATGCCGCCACACAAGAGCTTAAAGATCGTATCCGCGCAAGGCTGTCAGAGGCTGCCCGTTGTTTTATGGAAGACAACTCCCAGGCCGACCCTGCATTACTGGCTTTACGTGCCGACTTCACTGCAGAGAAGTGGCCACACTGTGCACGCCTGTTAAGTCTGGCCGCACAGTCCATGGATCAGGCCGCGGTTTCAACCATCCACAGCTGGTGTTATCGCATGCTGCGTGAGCATGCGTTTGACAGTGGCAGTCTGTTTCAACAGACACTGATCACTCATCAGCGGGACATACTTGCCGAACTGATTCGAGACTATTGGCGTCAACATTTTTACACGTTGACGCCTGCGATGGCAGCGCTGGTGCAGGCGCAGTTTAATGATCCTGACAGTGTGTTAAAAGCGGTACGGCCGCTGATCAACAAGACCCATACCCGGCTCAGTTTTGTGGGCGAGGATTTGTCATCTGCCAGCGATCTTCGCCAATCGTTACAGCCCTTTGTGCAGAACTGCGAGCGACTTGAGCAACTGGAGCGTGACGCACGCACCTGCTGGTTAGCGGCGCACACTGAACTGGAATTGCTGCTGGATGGCATCAGACCTGCGCTGAATCAGAAAAGTTATGATGAAGCAAAATCCGATGAAGGCTTCAGCGCGTTAAAACACCTGCTACTCGCATGGGCGAATGGCGGCGAGCGGCCCAAGCGTTTCGAGCGCTTTGCCGATGGCTTCTGGAAACTTAAAAAAGTAGGCAAAACCGTGCCAGATGCCCCACAGCATCCGGCCTTTAGCAGCATCGCCGCATTGATTGAAGAAGAGACTCAGCAACGTGAAACCATCGCTCCTGGCGTAAAGGCATTTGTGCTGGCGCATGCCAGACAATGGTTGGAGCAGGCACTGCAGCAACGCCTGCAAGACAAAGCCGAACTCGGATTTGATGATCTGTTATTGCAGTTAGACAAAGCACTGCGGGGCCCACAGGGAGAGCATCTGGCAAAACAGATTCGTGCAGATTTTCCGGTGGCGATGATTGATGAATTTCAGGATACCGATCCGCTGCAGTACCGGATTTTTGACCGGATTTATCAATTGGCTAACAGCCGCGGTGACGCCAGTACCTGTGACAGCGCGATTATTCTGATTGGTGATCCCAAGCAGGCCATCTACTCTTTCCGTAACGCTGACATCCACACCTACCTGCAGGCACGACGCGCTACCGAGGGCCGCCACTACAATCTGGCGGTCAACTACCGCTCGAGCAGCGCCGTGGTTGAGGCGGTCAATTATGTTTTTGCGCAGGCAGAGAACTTCCCTGCCGGCGCGTTCCGCTTCAAAACCTCGGCGCATAACCCTCTGCCGTATTTGCAGGTAGCGGCAAGGGGTCGGGACGAACAATTAATGATCCGCGGCAGTGCCGCTCACGCGCTTAACATTTGGCTCGCCAGCGATACTGACAGCGAAACCAGCGCATTGCCGTCGCGAGATTATAAGCAGCAGATGGCAGCCAACTGCGCCGCCACTATTGCCGGCATGTTAAACGCGCCAAACAGCGGTTTTCTGAAGGACACAGTGTTAACACCGCTCCGTCCAAACGATATTGCCATTCTGGTGCGAGATCGGCGTGATGCCGATGACATCCGCAAAGCGCTTGCACATTTCTCATTGCCCAGCGTGTATCTGTCTGACCGCGAATCTGTGTTCAACTCTCAGCAGGCCACCGACGTGCTGTATTGGCTGAGTGCGTGTGCAGACCCAGCCAATGAACAAGCACTGCGCGCGGCACTGGCCACGGTGTCACTGGCGTTACCCATTGCTGATATACAGCGCATGCTCGACGATGAGTTTTTCTGGGAAGAACAGACTGCTGTGTTCCGGCAATTGCACAACACCTGGCGAACACAGGGCGTGCTGGCGATGATGCGGGCGATGATGCAGCACTATCAATTACCGCAACGGCTGATCAATACCTACGACGGTGAACGTAGCCTGACCAATCTGTTGCATCTGGCTGAATACCTGCAAAAAGCCAGTCAGCAACATGACGGTGAACAAGCGTTGATCCGGCACCTCGCAGAACAGATTGCCGACCCGGATGAAGAAGAAATTCTGCGTCTTGAAAGTGATGATGATCTGATTCGTGTGGTCACCATTCACAAATCCAAAGGCCTGGAGTATCCACTGGTGTTTTTGCCATTTGCCGCCGCCTACCGTGCGGTCAACCAATACAATCACGAGGTAATGATTGTTGATGAAGCGCACCAGGGGCAGCGGCGTCTGGAGATATCCGGTCACAAAAAGGATACCGCCGCCTGGAAGCAGGCCGATGATGAGCGCTTGGCAGAAGACATCCGGCTACTTTATGTGGCACTGACCCGCGCCCAACATGCCATCTGGCTTGGTGTCGCCAGTATCAGTGTCGGCAACAGCACAAGCTCGTCCTTGCATCTGAGCGCCCTCGGATATTTGATGGCAGCCGGCAAACAGCTCGAGACATCACTGACCTCGCAGCTCCTTGAGAACTGGACCGCTGAGTGTGCACACATCCACTGTGAGCCGGCAGACGCGATTGAATCACTGAGGCTCACCCCGGCACCCGCCGCCGTGGTGAAAACCACCGTGGTGCATAAACCCGCAGAAATTTCAGAACGCAGTGCCAATGAACACTGGTGGATTGCCAGTTACTCCTCACTGAAGACCCGCGGCATCCAAAACCCAGGCCTGTCAGCCAATGCTGACAGTAGCCGCACACCGGATATTGCCCGTGACGATCAGGTCATGGAAGAGTCTGCTGCCGTGTCAGCGGACAATGCGGTGAACAAGCCAACATTCAGCCGCCAGAATGCCGGATTACACGGTTTTTATCGTGGCCCGGAACCCGGTACTTTTTTGCATGGTTTACTGGAGTGGTGTGCTGAGACTGGCTTTGCCAATGCGGCCACCAACGCTGCGGAAAGGCGCCATGAAATCAATGCCGCCTGCGAATTGCGCGGATGGCAACAAGAAGTGGACAGGCTCGATGGCTGGCTGGCCGGGTTTGTTAATACGCCATTCCATCTTCCTGCCCTTCCGCAGCAAGCACCTGTCATCCTCAATCTGTGTGAACTGGATAGCTGGCAGGCGGAGCTGGAATTCTTGTTTGCAGCCCATGAACTGCACACCGAGGATCTGGATCGTCTGTGTCAGCATTACCTGCTGCCTGCACAGGCACGTCCTGCTCTGCAGGCGTCTCAATTAAACGGCATGATCAAGGGATTTATCGATCTGGTGTTTTTGGATAAGGGCCGTTATTACGTTGCTGACTGGAAGTCCAATTATCTTGGCGCCACCGATGCTGACTACACCGCTGCGGCCATCGAAACTGAAGTGCTGAACAAGCGTTACGACGTGCAATACGCCATCTATCTGTTAGCGCTGCACAGACTGCTCAGCAGTCGCCTTACAAACTACGACTACGACGTGCATGTGGGTGGCGCAGTGTATTTTTTCCTGCGCGGCTGGCAATCGCCTACTCAAGGTTTGCTGGTTGATAAACCACCGCGCGCGTTTATCAACGCGCTGAATCAATTGTTCCTGACTGGCACCCTGCCGACAGAACTGGGTACTGACACAACAAAGCAGGTGCAACATGTCTGACGCTGTTTTACATCAAACCCCCTCAGCGCTGACGACCAACAGAGAATTGCTGGATATCTTGCACAGCTGGGTAAAAGCCGACTGGATTCGCTGGCTGGATGTCGAGTTTGCTGAATTTCTGTATCAGGAAGCACAAGCCGCAGCGCAGGATGTGTCGCCATTATTGTTGCTGGCAGCGGCACTGTGCAGCCATCAGAATGGGCATGGGCATTTATGCCTGGATCTGCAACTGTGTCTGACATCCCCGGACCGTGTGCTGCTGTTACCACCAGAGCATACCAGCCACACACCAGCGATAACGCCTGCGGCATTGTTACGGCAAATCAGCGCCGAGCAATGGATAAGCGCGCTGCGCCAGGATCTGTTATGCGCAACTGATGCACAGACTGCCACGACACACGCGATCAATACTCCCTTGGTACTGGATCACTCACGTTTGTATCTGCGGCGTTTCTGGCTGTACGAACAACAGATTAAACAGAGCCTGCAGCAAAAGCTGCAGACAGCAGTGGCTGTTGATGAACAGCGCCTGGCACTGGAGCTGGATACTCTGTTCCCCGCTTCAGCGCGCTCAAACACTGCGGGTTCACCTGACTGGCAAAAAACGGCCTGTACCCTGAGTGCGCGCAGTGGCTTTTCCATCATAACCGGAGGACCCGGAACCGGCAAAACCACCACCGTGGTAAAACTGCTGTCTCTGCTGCAGTCGCTGCACAGCTCTGGCGAACTGCGCATAAAACTGGCCGCGCCGACCGGCAAAGCGGCAGCGCGCCTGAGCGCGTCAATTTCAGCGCAGGTGACGTCGCCCAATCTGGTATCGGCAATTCCCAACGAGGTGACCACGCTGCACAGACTGCTTGGGCCACAACGTCACAGCCGCTTTTTTAAACACAATGCCTCCAATCCTCTGCCGGTTGATGTGGTGGTGATTGATGAAGCCTCCATGGTGGACGTGGAAATGATGGCGCAATTGCTGGACGCGCTGCCAGCGCAAGCGCGGCTTATCCTGTTGGGCGACAAGGATCAACTGGCATCCGTGGAGGCCGGCGCGGTTCTCGGCAGTCTGTGCGCGCGCGCTAATGAGGCTCACTATCTGCCAGCAACCGCGGCCTGGGCACAGCGAGTCAGCGGAGAAGCTATTCCCGCACACTTAGTGGACGAGCGTGGACGCGCGCTCGATCAGGCAATCACCATGCTGCGCTACAGTCACCGCTTTGGGGCAGTACCCGGCATCGGCGCGCTGGCACAAGCAGTCAATCGCGGCGCTGAGCTGTCAGACATTGAGACTCTGTTTGCAGGACAACATACAGAGCTGACGTGGTTAAAGACCCCTGCTCAAAACAGCAGCGCTTTTGACAAGCTTGTCTGCGACGAAACCAAGGGTTTTGGATTTTATCTACAGCGTGTCGCCCGTTGTCCATCACTGAACGCGACACCTACGGACTGGGATAGTTGGGCAGACGAGGTGCTGACGGCGCACAGCAGCTTTCAGATACTGGCCGCGCTGCGTCAAGGTGAGTCCGGGGTTGAAGCCCTGAATGATCACATAAAGCACATTCTAATCAAGCAACAACTACTTACTATAAAAGAGAATGATGAGGAGGATTGGTACATCGGCCGGCCGGTGATGATCACCCGCAATAACTACACATTAGGCCTGATGAACGGAGATATCGGCATAACACTGCCCTATCCCAATCCCGCAGCGCCACAAGGTTTATCACTGCGGGTTGCCTTCAGAGATACCGCTAATGCGCGGCAGATCCGCTGGATCTTGCCGACGCGTCTGCAGCATATTGAAACCATCTTTGCCATGACCGTTCACAAGTCTCAAGGCTCAGAGTTCACACACACGGCTTTACTGCTGCCGGCGCACAAGAGCGCGGTGCTGACACGCGAACTGGTCTACACCGGCATTACACGGGCATCCCGGCAGTTCACCTTGATGTGTGCAGAGGCATCTGTGCTTGAGCATGCGGTGAAAACGCGCGTGTTCAGAGCCGGTGGCCTGGAACTCTGAACAACGCGCGGTTGTTTGCGGGATTTAGACGCCTTCAGCAGCCTGTATTTCCTCAGCGATTCGAGCCACCTCGTCCATTACCCGGAACAGGTTCTCTGACCACAGCTTGGCGATATCTTCTTCACTGTAACCGCGACGCACCAGCTCCAGCGTGACAGTAAAAGTCTCAGATGCGTCCTGCCAGCCTTCAATGCCGCCACCGCCATCAAAGTCTGAGCTGATACCCACGTGATCAATACCGATGAGGTTGACCATGTAGTCAATATGATCAACAAAATCCACCACATCAACAGGCGGCGCCACCGCATCCACTTCAGCGGCAATGCGTGGCGCAGCGGCGGCATTGATCTCGGCCAACTGCGCGTCATAGGTGGCACGTGCTGTTTCATCCAGCGCACGCACATCCGCCGGAGTCAGCACGGTGTAACCCAAACCGGTGGCAATCTCTGTTTGCAATGCCAACAAGGCTGCGCGGTTGGCGGCATGTTTTTCAGAATCCAGGTAACCGCGAAACGCAACGGCGTGGGCGATACCACCGTTATCACGGATCGCCAGCAACTCCTCATCCCACAAGTTACGGCTGACATTCGGATCCAGTGCCCGCGCTGATGAATGCGAGGCCATCACCGGTGCCCGCGATAACTCGATGGTCTGTTTGTTGGCTTCTACAGACGGGTGAGAAACATCAATGATAATGCCCCACTTGTTCATTTCAGCGACTGCCTGACGGCCCAGTTCACTCAAACCATTGTGCAGCCACTCACCACTTGCTTCACCGGTATTGGAATCAGCAAACTGACTGTGTCCGTTGTGCGCCAGTGACATATAGCGACCGCCGCGCTCATAAAATTCCCGCACTTTGCTGATATCAGTACCCAGGGGGTACGCGTTCTCGATGCCAATCATGGCTACTTTTTTACCGCTGGCGGCGATGCGTCGGACGTCTTCGGAGGTATAGGCGATCTCAATGGTGTCGGGCGCAATCTCTCTCACCAGCCGGTCAATCGCTGTAAACTTGTCGATGGCGTTGGCATAGGCGGCGGCATACCCTTCCTCAGTGAGCGGACCCTGACCGGTGTAGACAATAAACCACGCCACATCCAGACCACCCTCGATCATTTTGGGCAGTGTGACCTGTGTCTCCAGGTCCATGGTGTAGTTGTTGTCCAGCGTAAAGTTGGCCGTGTTGATATCCGCATGGGTATCCAGCGTGATGACGCGCTCGTGGATGCCTTGTGCGCGCGCCACCAGTTGCTCTTCGCTTTCTGTCGCAGGATCAGCACTGCCCACGGGCTGCGCAGCAAGCGGTTCTGCCGGCGCCGCCGGAGCAGGTACCTCAGCAGGGGAACATGCCATTAACAGGGCAGATGCAACCACAGAAACAATCGCCAAACGTTTAAAAGGAATCACAGACAGGCCTCCGGTTATGTAGAAAAATTTATTGTGTTCAACAGTTGGGCTGCCAGGCTCCGCTGCGCAATGCCCTCTTTTGATCAACCTCACGGTTATAGAGATAAATCCATGCAAGTCCAAATTTTGTTAGCACCTGACGCCGATCATACATGCCCTGATCAGGAGCCATAGCCAGATACTCTTCGAGCGCATCCAATTGCTGCAGTTGCAGCCCATCTACTGCAAACACTTCAACATCAATACCCTCTGAATGCTCGAAGCGGGCGCCCGGATAAGGGCCCAGATCATACAGCGTAATGCAGGTCAGACAGTCTTCGCCAACAAAGCTGGCGTGTTGCAGTAACTCGTGGTTACTGAGCCCACGTTTTAATGTTCCATACACTGCAACCAGTATTGACAACGTTTGAGTGGTGGATTCCATGAGTTGTTATGCAGCCATCAGAAGGGCAGAAATTGATTTAAGCTACAAGTCGTGTGATATTTGGCGCTCACCATTAACCCGACACAATAAAGAACAACAGCCGGGAGAACAAGCATGTCGAATTACCGGGTCACCCGTGGCCTTGTCCGTTTCACCCTGTGTCTGAGCATCAGTGCTGTCTCAATGTCACTGTCCTTTGCACAACAGGAAATGCCCCAGACCGCAGACGGCAAACCTGATTTTAGCGGCCTCTGGCAGGCCATGGGTTCTGCCCACTGGAATGTCGAACCTTCGGCGGCCAAAGCAGGCCCTGACTGGCAGTGGGGAGCTCTCGGGTCAATTCCTGCCACCTTGGGTGTCGTCCAAGACGGTGAACTGCCCTACACGCCCGCCGCTCTGGCACAAAGGCAGGTCAATCAGGCTGACTGGCTGGCACTGGACCCGCTGGTCAAATGCTACATGCCGGGCATACCCCGCGCGAATATGCTGCCCTTCCCGTTTCAAATTGTGCAAGGCACTGACAACGTTGTGATGGCCTACGAGTTCGCCAGTGCCATGCGCATCGTTTACATGGATCAACCCGATTTTGCCGGCCCGGTGCCCAACTGGATGGGGCATTCTCGTGGACACTGGGAAGGCGACACCCTGGTGATACGGGTCACTGACTTTATGCCCTACACCTGGTTTGACCATGCCGGCAATCATCACAGTGATCAGTTGGAAGTTATTGAGCGTTACACACCCTCCGGCCCCAATATGATTCTGTATGAGGCTGAGATACGCGATCCGCAAACCTATACACGGCCCTGGAAAATGAGCTTTCCTTTGTATCGCCGCATGGAAGCCAATGCGCAATTACTGGAATTCAAGTGTGTAGAGTTTTCTGAAGAATTGATCTATGGCTATTTGAACAAAGATGCGCCTGCTGACCGGGTGCCGCCACGCGGCATGCCATTTACCATTCAGGAATAACCGGGGAATGTGACCATGAAAACAAGGTATGCACAAGGCAGCACCCAATCATCAACCAGTCAGTACCCGAGCGCCTTGCGCGTGACAGCGCTGGCACTGACGCTGGGGATGGTCATCGGCACGACAGCCCATGCCCAGCAACCCGGCTGGCAACCACCACTCACCCAGGACGGGCATCCGGATCTGCAGGGCGTATGGGCCAACAACAGCAGCACACCGCTTGAGCGCCCGGAGATCTTTGGCAATCGCGCCGAGTTAACTGATGAAGAATTCAGGGATCTGCTGCAACAGGCGGAGGAAGTTCGCGCCAGCGGTGGCGACGCTCTGTTTGGTGATGGTTTTCTGAACGCGGTGATCACCGGCGAAGTCCGCTCCTATGACCCGTCAACCGGCAACTACGATTCGAGCTGGATGGTGGATAGAAACATGGAGAACCGCACATCGCTGATCATTGATCCGCCTAACGGCAGACTACCGCCGATGACGGAGGAAGGTCGCGCCCGTGCACAGGCGCGTGCCAGCGCTCGCTTGAGCCCGACCGATACCTACCTTGGCCGGCCCTTGCAGGAACGCTGCATTACCTACGGCATGCCCTATATCCTGGCCGGCTACAACAGCTACTACCAGATTGTGCAGAGCAATACGTCGGTGGCCATCATTCAGGAAATGATCCACGATGTGCGTGTGATCCCTATTGGTGACAAACCGCCACTGGATGAGCGTGTGAAACTGTGGCACGGCGACTCACGCGGCTGGTATGAGGGCAACACACTGGTGGTTGAAACCAAAAACTTCTCCGGACAAAGCCTCTTCCGGGGTGCTGGTGAGAACCGGACATTTATTGAACGCTATACCCGCGTGGCGGATGATGTACTGGAGTATCAATTCACGGTGGAAGACCCTAGCACCTGGGAAACCCCTTGGACGGCTGTGATCAATTACACCGCCAGTGAGGATCCTATCTTTGAATACGCGTGCCATGAAGGCAACTACGCATTGATGGGCATCCTGTCAGGTGCAAGGGCAGCAGAGCGAGCGGGTCAGGTACCCGATGCGCCTATCGATGCCGAGTAAAGTCTGCCATTCATGCCAGAGCTTGCCCGGTTAACGGGCAAGCTCACGCGGCATACGAAACACAATGTTTTCCTCAACACCCGGTATTTCCTGCGGGGCTTGTCCACAGAGTTCCTGCAGCCTGTCGACTACTTGCTGAACCAGCACCTCAGGGGCTGACGCGCCGGCGGTCACCCCAAAACGACGTTTACCCACAAACCACTCAGGCCGCAGATCGTCGACCTTGTCGATCAGATACGCCTCACAACCCATGCGCTCTGCCAGTTCGCGCAGTCGATTGGAATTTGAGCTATTGGGCGAACCCACCACCAACAGCAGGTCGCTTTCCAGCGCCAGTTGTTTGACGGCATCCTGTCGGTTCTGCGTGGCGTAGCAGATGTCTTTTTTTCGTGGACCATCGATGTCAGGAAAACGTTCGCGCAAGGCGTCAATCACCTTGGCCGTATCATCCATCGATAGCGTAGTCTGCGTCACATAGGCAAGTTTGAGCGGGTTTCTGACTTGCAGCGTGGCGACATCCTCCACCGATTCGACCAGATAAATATCCCCGCCAGTACTTTTGTTGTATTGGCCCATGGTGCCTTCCACTTCGGGATGGCGGGCATGACCAATCAACACACACTCGCGCCCTTCCGCGCTGTAGCGCGCAACTTCAAGATGCACCTTGGTCACCAGCGGACAGGTGGCATCAAACACATCAAAGCCGCGTTTCTGCGCCTCACGTTGCACTTCCTGCGACACACCATGTGCACTGAAAATAACAATGGGTTTGCGACCCAGACTGTCGACCAGCGGCACATCTTGCAATTCATCTACAAAAATGGCGCCGCGCTGTCGAAGGGTATCGACAACAAATTTGTTATGCACCACCTCGTGCCGCACAAATATCGGAGCACCATAAACATCCAGTGCGCGGTTGACAATATCGATGGCCCGATCAACACCGGCGCAAAAACCGCGCGGATTGGCGAGCTTGATCTCAGCACCCGGCACTGATTTGAACTCATACTGCTGCACAATGTTACTGTCGGGCGTCATCATGTTTTTCTCTCGTCATTACTAATGTGTCAAACCTGCTCAACCCTGAATACGCACGGTCTGCACACCGGTAGGGATCACGGAAATGATATCAGCCTTGAATACAATGTCGCGGCCTGCTAACGGATGATTAAAATCAATCACGACTGACAATTCACCAATCTGTTTTATAACGCCGGGTATTTCGTTGCCGCCAGAGTCAGCAAAGGATACTACGCTACCGGGCTCAACCGGGTCGGTGGTATTGGCCAGCAGCCCCGCAAAACGCTGGCGAGGAAATGACTGCACATTGTCAGGATTGACTGCACCAAACGCCTGTTCAGGCGGCAGGCAAACCGATACTGAATCCCCTGGGACAGCGCCCATCAATACCGCTTCAAATCCGGGTAGCAAATTGCCGTCACCTACCACAAATGTCGCCGGGGCTTTGTCAAAATTGCTGTCGATCTCGGACCCATCCGGCAACGATAGTGAAAAATGCAAGGTCACTTTTGCGCCCAAATTGACTGACACTACCGAATCACTCACCGCAACCTCCTCAGGCGTACTGACGTTGCTCGCCGTTGCCACTGATATTGTCAACACACCGCGCACAGATCTCCGGATGATCCGCGTGGCTGCCCACATCGGCCCGGTAGTGCCAGCAACGCGAACACTTCAGATGTGAAGACGCCTGCACACTGACTCGCAAACCTGCCAACTCGGTGACCGCAGCATCAGCCCCTTCGGATAAAGGCCGCACGGTGGCAGCGGAAACTATGAGCACAAATCTGAGTTCATCCTGCAGACGCTGCAGCTGCGAGGTCAATGCGTCGTCGCAATACAGAGTGACTTCTGCAGACAACGCAGCACCGATTTTTTTATCAGTGCGCTGCTTTTCCAATTCTTTATTGACAGCAGTTTTGACTGCCATCAGTTGTGTCCAGAAGTCATCACTGAAGTCTGTCTGCGGCGCCAACAGTGGCAAACCGTCATCAAACAAACTCAGGAACACGGATGGCGCGCGTTTGCCGGGCACAAAGGTCCATATTTCATCTGCTGTGAAGCTTAGTATCGGCGCGATCAATCTGACCAGAATTTCAGTGATGTGATACATCGCTGTCTGTGTTGATCGACGTGCAATCCCGTCGGTCTTGGCGGTGTATTGCCGGTCTTTGATGATATCCAGGTAAAAACCGCCCAACTCGATGACACAAAAATTATGCACTTTCTGATAGACGTTCAGGAACTGATAATGTTCATAATCCGTTTTCACCTGTTCGCGCAGCAGCTGTGCCTGACGGGTAATCCAGTAATCCAGCGCCAGCATGTCCTGGGCCGCCACCGCATCGACATCCGGATCAAATCCACTCATATTGCTAAGCAAAAAACGCGCGGTATTACGAATACGCCGATAAGAATCCGCGACACGTTTGAGAATTTCTGGGGAGACAGCGATCTCACCGCGATAGTCTGTTGCGGCGACCCACAGACGCAGAATGTCCGCACCATACTCGTTGAACACCTCGGTCGGCGAAATAGTATTGCCGAGCGACTTGGACATTTTGCGACCATTTTCGTCTACAGTGAATCCGTGAGTCAGCACCTGTTTGTAAGGCGCAACGCCATTCATGGCGATAGAGGTTTTAAGGGACGACTGGAACCAGCCGCGGTGCTGATCGGAGCCCTCCAGATACAGATCTGCCGGAAAGTGCAGACCCGCAGTTTTCTGCAGAACTGCGTAATGTGTGACACCTGAATCGAACCAGACATCCAGCGTATCACTGACTTTATTGTAGAGCGCGGCCTCGTCACCCAACAGTTCCGCAGGCTGCAGATCAAACCAGGCGTCGATACCGGTTTTTTCAATGCGCTGAGCAATCTGTTCAAACAATTCAACGGTACGCGGATGCA